>CAYJHG010000070.1:0-6957 GCA_964369535.1 uncultured Desulfovibrionaceae bacterium | reverse complement strand
CCGGAAGGGGTGGCATAGGCTTTACCATCGGCAATGAGTTTTTGGCACATGGCCTGCATTTCTTCGATATAGTCTGTGGCACAGGGCTCTTTGTCGGCACGCAATACGCCGAGCCTGTCCATGTCTTCATGAAAGGCTTGTATGTAGGTTTGCGCCACTTCGCGCCAATCTAACCCTTCGGCATGGGCTCTATTAATGATTTTATCGTCCACGTCGGTGAAATTGCGTACAAAGGTTACATCATAGCCTAAATGGCGGAAATAGCGCACAAGCACATCAAAAACCAGAGCGGAACGGGCATGGCCTATGTGGCAATAATCATAGGCAGTTATGCCACAAACATACAGAGTTACTTTGCCTTCTTGTGACGGCACAAATTCTTGTTTTTTACGGTGTAATGTGTTGTATAATTGCATGGAAATGTCAAAATCCTTTATAGAAATTAATTATTATCAAAAAAATCAATGCGTCTTTGATGGCGACCGCCGGCAAAGGGTGTTTCTAAAAAAGCTTGCATAATGGCCAAAGCAACACCTTGGCCTGTGACGCGTTCACCTAGGCAAAGCACATTGGCATTATTATGTTCACGGGTGGCTCTGGCTTGAAATTCGCTGGCACAAAGGGCTGCGCGAATGCCTTTATGTCTATTGGCCATAATGGACATACCAATGCCAGTGCCACATATTAATATGCCGAATTCATTTTCATTTTTATAAACAGCTTCGCACACGGCCTTGGCAAAAATGGGGTAGTCGCAGCTTTCAAGTGTGTGGGTGCCGTGGTCTTCTACGGCATAGCCTTGACGCAAAAGCTCGGTTTTGAGGCTTTCTTTAAGTGCAAAGCCTGCATGGTCATTGCCAAGGTGTACGGTGTGTATGTATTTTGGTGTGGGCATAATTTCCCCTTTGTTTAACTAGCTGTTAAAAAGTGGTGCGTGAAAATACTAGAGATGTTCACTAGCAAAGCTTATGCATCTTGCAATTCTTCTAGCGGCAAAACTCTCACATTTTCTGGTAAGGTAAGGCGCATTTGCACATCCGTAAAGGGGCTTTCTTGCAAACTTCTTTCTTTTATTAATAATATAGCTTGCTTGCCTGTTTCTCCGTGGCGTATGCGCAATCTATAAGGCTTGGAGGAATTTTCTTTGTAGGCAAAAAGAATGCTCCAGCCTTGAGCGCCTAAGGCAGCTTCGCGCCAATAGAGGGGGTGCCCGTCGGTATTGAGCACAAGTGTCCCTGCAAAAGGCCCTTCGGAGAGGGTATATTGCATGGCACCTTCTGGTATGTCTTTGGCAAGTAAATTATTGTCAGGTGTGGGCAGGGTAATTGTGCCCGCGTGTTTTTGCCCAAGCACTTGGCTGTATTGGCCTTCTAAAAGACGGGTTAAATGGCTTAAACCAAGGGGCATGGGCACGCCCACAGAAAAGAGGGGCTTTTGCTTGCCTTCATGATAATAGGCCGTGTTTTCTTGGGGTGCGTAGACCATAAATGTGCTTGGTCCTTCATAAATTTTGGCAACGGTAATGCCCACACCCGCATTGGCGTCTAGACGTATTTCTCTGGCATTATTACCCCATAGTAGGGCACTTACGCGCGTGGTTTTTCCTTCTTCACCATAGCGCAGGCTTAAAGTATTGCGAAAAGAAGCAAGATTTACTTGCCCACTTTGGCTGTATTTTTGCCAAATATGTTCGGCAGAAACTTGCGCTTGAGGTGTCATGTCCGAAGGGCTTTTGCTTGCGCAAGCGGCAAGGCTTAAGGCAAGGAAAACTATAAGAGCTTGGGGCAATTTGCGTAATATTTTTGTAACCATATATAATCCTGTCACTGTGCGCGTGCTGCACGGAGCTTTTGTACTTTTTAATGAGCCTTGTGTTAACTACATGTCAGAAAGGCGTTTTTTTATGCTATCGGCATTGCTTGGGTTAAATGTTAAGGCTTTTTCATAGCCTTTGCGGGCTTCCTTGGTATCCCCAAGACTTTTTGCAATATCAGCATAGTGTTCCCAAATGGTGGGGTCTGGAGTGCTGATTATAGAGACAGCTTTTTGGATAACTTTCCACGCTTCTTGTGTATTGCCAGATTTGAACAATGCCCAAGCTAAAGAATCTAAAATATAATCGTGCTGAGGTGCAAGGCTCACAGCTTTTTGTAAAAGTTTAATGGCGCGCATAAGGTCACGATTTTGTTCGGCCAAGGTGTAGCCTATATAGTTTAAGGCTTGATAATTATTGGGATTCTTTTTTATTATGCCTTCCATAACTGCCAAGGCTGCCGCATATTCGCGGTTTTGGTCAAGCAGTGAAGCCAATAAATAAGCAGCCTCTTCAAAATTTTCATCGCTTCGCACCACTTGACGTGCTTTGGCAATGGCTTCGGGTAATTTTTGCATGGAAGCTAAAAGGCGTATTTCTGTTAAAATAAAATCCTTATAGTGCTTATGGTCTTTTGTAAGATCTTTTTGCGCAAGACGAGAAAGGTCTATGGCCTCTTGTGATCTTTGCAATTCAATGAGTAATTGCATGCGCATGAGTAGGGCGCGGCCATAATTGGCATTGGATTTTTTTACATTATGCACAAAGAAAAGTGCTTTTTGCGCATCTCTATCTCTTTCATAAGCTATGGCAGCTAAGTAAAAATACAGTTCATCTGGAGCATTGGGTTCAAGTATGAGTTCTTGTAAAATATTTTCTGCTTCATCAAAGTAGTGTGTTTCTACAAGCATACTGGCCACGGCTGCGCTGAAATTCATGGTAGGCGGCATATCATCATAATATTCCATAGCTTTTTCCAAGTCTTTTAAACGTAAAGCTATGAATATAATACGCAAGGCCACTTCGGGATTATTGCCTGTTTCGTACAAAAGCTTGTCATAATATTCAAGGGCTTCGTCAAGCATACCCTGAGCTTCGTAGATGCGGGCTGTATCGGCCAAAGCTTCTGTAAAATAAGGTAGCTCTTTTAAAGCCTTGAGCAAAAGGGGCAAAGCTTCATCAATGCGTTCCATGCCCATGAGCGCTTTGGCGTGGTAATATTCCACAAAAGCTGTGCGGTCTTTAGGTTTTATAGCTGTAAGTATTTGTTCAGCTTCTTTAAATTTTTTAGAATTCACCAGCAAAAGTGCCAGCTCAAGTTTTGGGTCTAATTTGTCCGGATAACGCTGTATGAGTTTGCGAATGTGCGCTATGGCCACGTCGCCTTGCTTAGCTTTTTGCAACACCTCTGCATATAGAAGGTGTAAGGAAATGACCGAATCGTATTTGCTAAGTCCTTTTTCGAGTAAGGGTAATATGATAAGAGGGTCTGATTCTAAAAAAAAGATACCTGCATCAATGTATACCGATACCGGTGGGTTAAAGGCATCGAGCGCATCAAGTGCGTGTAACACAGTTTTTTCATCTTCTTGGCGCAAGGCTTGGTCAAAAAGTAAAAAGGAAAATGTTTCTTGCGCATTGGGGCTTAATGCATCGTTGGTATAAATCAAGCTCAGGTTGTCTTCAATGTTGCCCTTGGTTTCTTGTGGGGCACAGCCACCACAACCGAGCAAGAGCAGAGAAGAAAAAAGCACAAGGGCTGTAAAGCCGTATTTAAGTGTACATAATAGTTTCATATTAATTATTTATCCATTCTTCAGAGAAGTCTTGTATATCCTTTGTCAGGTGCTGGCGCAGCTTTTCTAAAAGCCTTGCCTCCAATTGGCGCACCCGCTCGCGCGTTACATTATACCTTTCTCCAATTTCACGCAAGGTTACAGGTTCGTCGGTGAGCAGACGATTTTGTAGAATATACGTTTCTTTTTCGTTCAGTTTGGGAAGTATTGTTTTTAAGTGCCTTTGCACAAGTTCTGCGATTTCATTGGTGGCAATGCTGTCTTCTACACCGGGGCCTAGAGCCGGCAAAAAATCCATGCGTGTGGCACCGCCAGATTCGTCATTCACTTGCATATCCAAAGACATATCCGAAGAACTCAGGCGCTGGTCCATTTCTTGGATTTGTTCTATGCTAACGCCCAAACGCTCCGACAACATGGCTGCGTCTGGGTCAAAACCTTGTGAAATGAGCTTTTGCCTTTCTTTGTTTAAATTATAAAAAAGTTTACGTTGTACTTGGGTGGTACCGATTTTGACCATGCGCCAGTTATTCATAATAAATTTAAGAATATAGGCTTTGATCCAAAAGGCAGCGTAATAGGAAAACTTTATGCCTTTATCGGGGTCAAATTTATTGACAGCGCGCATAAGCCCCACATTGCCTTCTTGAATAAGATCCAGCACATTTTGCATCCAGCGGCGTTGAAAATCCATTGCGATTTTCACTACTAAGCGTAAATGTGACGAAACAAGCCTAAATGCTGCGTCTGTGTCTCCCATATCGCGTACACGATGGGCAAGCATTTGTTCTTCTTCGGGTTTAAGCATGGGAAAACGATTTACTTCTTTTAAATATAAATGCAGACTGTCTCTGCCAACGGCAGGCACGGTCTTTGCGCGCGAAAGTATGGGGGCGTTTTCTTCTTCAGGAGAAGTTTCGTTTATTTCCGCAGGGTCTATGTTTTCAATGTCTTCTATGTCTTCAATGTCGTGCAAGGACTCTGCTAGCGGGTCAATGTCAATGACATCATCGTCCATGCTGTCAAGTTCTAGATCTTCTGTTTCAAGATCGACACTTTCCGGCATGGGCTGCATAGTTTGCGGTGGCACAATTTCCACAGGCACATTTTTTTTGTTGCCTATTTTATTTTTTGTTGCCATATTTTGCGTAGGCTTTTGTTTTTTTTTCATATATATTCCCTTGTGTATGCAGGGAGCATTAAGAGTATTTGACGAAATGAACCTTGTATTTTCTTTAAAAAACAGATACTTATTCTTTGAAAAACGTACGCTTTGTCATGGTGTTTGTTATGCTTAGCGCACATATTTTGAACTTTTTGTGAACAGATGGAACTGTAGTCTGGTGCCGCATAAAAAAAATTGGGCGGCTGGTTAGAGTTTTAATTTGTCCTTTTTCATATTTTTCAGTAATGAAAAGGCAACGAAACGAAGGAAAGTTCAATATAGCATATTATTTTTCGTTTGAATAGCACAAAATTATTACGAATTTTAGCAAGCTTTATGACGTAATAATGACGCTAAACCCATATAATATTGTTGTAATAATGTTTATTGCACTGTGTATGACTGAGTTTATTCTATTTTCATGTTGTAGAGAGGAATTATGCACGATTTTCAAAAAGCGCTTTCGGCGGGCGAATTTTTACTTTTAGACGGCGCCATGGGAACCATGCTGCAAGCAGCAGGTTTGCCGGCGGGCACAAGCCCTGAGCGTTTTTGTTTAGATAGACCCGATATTTTACAAAATATTCACACAGCCTATGTGCAGGCCGGTTCAAGAATACTCACCACTTGTACCTTTGGTGGCAATAGATATAAATTGCCAAAAGACATACATGCAGAAGAATTTAATGCTGCCATGGCGCGTGCGGCAAGGGCTGCCACCAAGGCAAGTCTCAGCGATAAGCCTGTTTTTGTGGCCGGAAATCTTGGCCCCACGGGACATTTTGCTAAACCCTTGGGCGATGTGGAGCCTATGGATCTTATTGCCGCCTATAGAGAACAGGTGCGCGGCCTTTTGCAAGGTGGTGTAGACGTATTTTTTATTGAAACGCAATTTGATTTGGCTGAAGCGCGCGCTGCTGTGGTGGCTGTGCGACAGGAATGCTCTTTGCCCATTATGGTGTCCATGACTTTTGAGGGTGGGGTGAGTCTTACGGGAACAACTCCTGAAATTTTTGTGGAAACCATGCAAAATCTTGGTGTGGTTGCCCTTGGCACCAATTGTAGTGCTGGGCCTGACCAGATGGTGCCTGTGCTTGAAGAAATGCTTGCTTTTTCCAAGATGCCCGTGCTTGTGGAGCCCAATGCTGGTTTGCCTGAGCTTATCAATGGTGAAACGGTATTTAGGCTTGACCCTGAAACTTTTGCGCAAAAAACTGCGGCCTTTGCAGCGGCTGGAGTGCAGATTTTAGGCGGTTGTTGCGGCACAACTCCGGCACACATTGCTGCTTTGCGTCAAGCCATAGAGGGCTTGAGTTTGCGCCGCCCTGCCGTGCGTGTGGACGGTGGCAGTATTGTGTTGACCACGCGTTCGCAATTGGTGCGCATTGGCGAAGATGCGCCCTTGGCCATCATTGGTGAGCGCATTAATCCCACGGGAAAAAAAGAATTAACGGCCGAATTTCAAGCGGCTGAATATGGCCTTGCTCTGCGCTATGCCGAAGCACAAATAAAAGCCGGTGCCCCTGTGCTTGATGTGAATGTGGGCGCGCCTTTAGTAGATGAAACAAAGCTTTTGCCAGAGTTGATTTTGCGCCTGACAGGGCGTTTTGATACGCCGCTTTCTTTGGATTCATCCAATGTGGACGCCATTGTGCAAGCTTTGCCCTATTGCCCTGGCTCTGCCTTGGTCAATTCCATAAGCGGTGAAGAAGGGCGCATGGAGGCACTTGGGTCTTTATGCCGTGATTTTGGCGCGCCTTTTATACTTTTGCCTTTGAAAGGGCGCAATTTGCCTGTGCGAGCCGCAGAGCGCATTGCCATATTGGAAGAGCTTTTAGAGCAAGCCGATGCCTTGGGTATTCCACGGCGCTTGCTCATGGTAGATGTGCTGGCCTTGGCTGTTTCTTCTAAAGCCGAAGCCGGGCGGCAATGCCTTGAAACCATACGCTGGTGCACGCGCGAAGGTTTGCCCACGACAATTGGTTTGTCTAATGTTTCTTTTGGTTTGCCTGCGCGTGAGCTTTTAAATGCCACATATCTTTCCTTGTGCATTGGAGCAGGTCTAAGCTCTTGCATTGGCAATCCTTCTAATAATAGGCTTTTGGAAGTGCGCGATGCTTCGCATGTGCTTTTAAATAAAGATATGAATGCTGCGCATTTTATTGCCAATTATTCTGCTTGGA
>CAYJHG010000069.1:0-7027 GCA_964369535.1 uncultured Desulfovibrionaceae bacterium | reverse complement strand
GCACAGGCTCCATGACCGCGGCCATGCACGGCCTTTTTGCACCCGGTGAAAAAATTTTAGTGCTGGAAGCGGGAAAATTTGGCGAGCGCTGGGCAGAAATTGGCCAAACTCGTGGCTGCGAAGTGCAGGTAATTTCTGCACCTTGGGGTGAAACCTTTGACATTAATGCCGTGAAAGAGGCTCTTTTGGCAGACCCTGAAATACGCGGCATATGTATGCAACTTTCTGAAACATCCACCGGTGTTCTACACCCTGTGGACGAAATAGCAGCTCTCACCCGCACCAGCAACACCCTGCTTGTGGTGGACGGTATTTCAGCTGTGGGCATTTCGCCCTGCCCCATGGATGCGCTTGGCATTGACTGCCTGCTCACAGGCTCACAAAAAGGCCTTATGGTGCCGCCTGGCTTAGCTCTTTTGGCCATGTCAGACAGAGCTTGGCAAAAAGCCGCCAGCGTAAAGCAAGATTGTTTTTACTTTAACCTCTTAAAAGAGCGTACAAATTTAGAAAAAGACCAAACACTTTTCACTTCACCCGTAAGCCTTATTATGGGTTTACAAGAAAGCCTTAACATGCTCTTTGAAAACGACGCTCATCTTGAAAAACTCTATCGTAAGCAATGGGCTATGACCCTTATGACGCGTAAAGGCATAGAAGCCCTTGGTATTACACCATTTGTGCAAAAGCATTTCACTTGGGGTCTTACAAGCCTTATGCTGCCAGACCATATTGACGCCACAAAAGTAAGCCAATATATGGCCGAAAAATATAATGTTATTGTTGCCGGTGGACAAGGCCATGCTAAAGGCCACATGCTGCGCATAGGGCATATGGGCTATGTGGATTTTGCAGATATTTTAGCAGGTTTACACGCCTTAGCCCAAGCCATGCACGCCGTGGCACAAACACCTCAGCCTTCAAGCAATTATTTGGAAAAAGCGCTTGAAGCTTACGAAGCCGGCTTGCAGGTAGAGCCCGGCACAATTATATAAAGCTCGCTTGTCGCTTGAGCCGGTCGGCGGGCTAAAGTAAATTTTGTTTATTTTGAGTTTGGAGTTTTAGTATGAGTTATGAAAATCCTTTATCTGACTGCCCCGAAGGTACTAGCACTTGCCCCATGCCTGAGGTATCGTTTTCCACCTTTATTCTTTCTTTGGCTTCTTCGGCCTTGGTGCAACTGGGCGAAGTGCCCAATCCCGACACAGGCAATATGGAAGAAAATCTTGTAGTTGCAAGGCATACCATTGATATTTTAGATATGCTGCGCGAGAAAACACAAAATAATCTTGACGCAGATGAACAGCGCCTTATTGATGGGGTGTTGTATGAAGTCCGCATGAAGTACGTCATTAAAACTCGTTAAAAATGCACTATCTGCTGCGTCAGATAACTTTTTAATACGTTTTAGATATTTAAAAAATTTTATACGCTTTACGTTTTTTTGTAAGTGGCTAAGGGGGGACTAGCCGTCCCCCCTGCCGCCCTTACGATCCCGCTCCCCCCTGCATGCGACCTACGCTTGCCTTTCCTTACGGGGCTGTTTGTTCGCATAATGCTCACAAACGATCCCCTACAGGACAGCGCGAGCCAAGGTCTCGCACTGGTGGCAGCGTCACGGTCGAACATCACGTTGCATGTGATTTACCTTAACAAATTAGAGCAAAAAACACACACGCTCGAGCCTGCGACGCTATAAAGAAGGATATACCAAAATCTAGTAAAGTAGCGCGTTTTGAAGGGTGAGGGGGTGTTTGAGGGAGAGAAGGAAACTGTTTGGCGCTAGAGAAAGTTTCCCTCTCCCCCTCAAGAAAAAATTAAAAAAAGGAAATATCATGGCTACAAAAGATATACGAGTAGGTCTTATAGGCGTTACAGGTTATACGGGAATGGAGTTAACCAGGTTGCTTGCTTTGCATCCTAGGCTGCGCTTGGTTATGGCTTGTTCGCGTTCTGAGGCGGGCACGCGTCTTGGGCAGTATTATCCATTTTTAGAAGGTCTTAGTGGATCGGATGTTATTATTTCTGCGCCGGACATTGAAGAAGCTGCCGAGCGTTGCCAGGTAGTATTTTTGGCGGTACCGCATTGTACGGCTATGGAGATGGGTGCAGCACTTTTGGCCAAAGGAGTTAAGGTTGTAGATCTTTCTGCTGATTTCCGCTTGCGTGACCCCAAAGTATATGAAGAATGGTATGCTACGCCGCACACCCAGCAAACTGCTTTGACCAAGGCGGTTTATGGTTTGCCGGAGTTATATGCTGACAATGTGAAGGATGCAACGCTTATTGCCAATCCGGGTTGTTATCCCTCGGCGGCTATTTTGGCATTATATGCAGCATTAAAGCATGAGCTTATCCATACACAAGACATTGTTATTGATGCAAAATCTGGAACCAGTGGTGCCGGCAGAAAAGCCAGCGTGGGTACTTTATTTTGTGAAGTATCAGACACATTTAGAGCATATAATCTTGGCAAGCATAGGCATACGCCAGAAATTGAGCAAGAGCTTTCGTGCATTGCGGGCACAGATATGACGGTATCATTTAACACACATCTTTTACCTATAAATCGTGGTATTTTAGCGACAACCTACACAAAACTTAAAGCAGACATGAGCCTTGCCGATGTGCACGCTGTTTTTAGTGATACGTGGAAGGACAGCCCGTGGATACGCGTTTTAGCTGCGGGGAATTTGCCTGAATTGCGTCATGTGCGCGGCACCATGTTTTGCGACATAGGTCTTGTGGTGGACCCGAGAACCAAGCGCCTTATTATTGTGAGCGCCATTGACAATTTATGCCGTGGAGCTTCGGGACAAGCTATTGCCAATGCTAATCTTATGTTAGGTTTAGCTGTAACAGAAGGCTTGATGCTGCCACCTTTAATGCCTTAAGAGTCGGTGCAAAAAAGCATTTGGGGCATGTAGCTTGCAAATTTAAAATGGCTTTTATCAACTTTTTTATGGTTTTGCGCGTACATTATACTTTTTCATTTGCCTATATAAAGTTGTGCGGTTAATATCAAGATATTTTGCTGCATTACCTTGGTGCCATTGGCAGTGCTCCAGGGCTGCTACAATACGCGCTTTTTCATGAGGCATTTCTGTTTTTGCAAGCGTATTCTGCCCCATGGGCGCAAGATTTGCGTCCATTTCCATAATATTTTCTAAAGGGTCAAGAGTATTTTTCATTAAAGGCCCTGTAATAATACCATTATTACAATCCATGCTTACGCTGTCCATGGCATAGCGCAATTCACGAACATTACCGGGCCAAGAATATGTTTGTAAGATTTTTTGACTTTCTGCATCCAAAGTAGGTTTTGGGCTTTTATTTTGTTCTTGCAAAAAATGCTCGCTCAGCAAAAGGCAATCGTCGCCTCTGGTTCGCAATGGCGGCAACACAAGGCTTAATACCTTTAATCTATAGTATAAATCTTGACGAAATGTGCCTTGCTGCACCTTAATGCGTAAGTCATTATTGGTGGCTGCCAAAATGCGTAAATTCACATAAATACGCCGTGTGCCCCCAAGGCGCATGAGGCTCCTTTCTTCTAAAATGCGCAAAAGCCGCGTTTGCCCTTGCAGATCAAGCTCTGAAATCTCATCCAAAAAAAGTGTACCTTCGTGGGCAAGTTCAAAAAATCCGGCTTTGCCCTTGTGAGTTGCACCGGTAAAAGCCCCTGCTTCATAGCCAAAAAGCTCCGATTCCAGCAAAGATGGCGGCAAAGAGCCACAGTTTACAGCCACAAAAGGTCCATCTTTAAATGGGCTTGCATTGTGTATAGCATGGGCAAAAAGTTCTTTGCCTGTGCCTGTTTCTCCTACAATAAGTATAGATTGTGCGCCTGAAGCATAATGCCTTGCCTTTTGCAGTGTTTGCTGCATGATCTTTGATTTACCTATGATATGTTTAAATGAATACAAGGCCACAAGACCGCTGGTGGAAACGCGCAGCTTTTTTTCTAAGGCACTAACAGACTGCTTTTTTTGGAATGTAATAATGGCGCCTGTGATTTCATTTTTTACTTGTATGGGCAAAAAACTCAGCAATAACTCTGTCTTATTATGCGAAAAAACTTCATCGTGTATGGGCTTTCCTTCGCGCAAACACTCTTGAATGCGTGTAATGGGAAGAATGTTATCGATGGGGGCGTGGGTGGGGTCGTGTTTGAGCTGTAAAAGACTTAAAGCTACAGAATTTATTAATAATACATAACCTTCACTATCCACAGAAATAATACCGTCGCGCGAATTATCAAGCACGGTGTGTAGTTTTTGCGCTTGGATTTGTTCTAATTTACGTGCATATGTAACTTTACAAGCCTGTAAAATAGCCTGTCGTACCGATTCAGTTCCAGAAGAAAGTAAAGCACTTGGTATACCAAGCTTTGCGGCTGCCAAGGTGGAGCTGATGCCCCCAATAATCATATCTGTTTTATCATCGGCCGCTTTTTGCACGGTTTGGTGCATGGCCTCGGTTTTGCTTTCACTCAAATATATATGCAAATTCATGCCGAGCAATTCCGTAAAAGCTGTTAAGTCCCAATGCATTCTAGAAAAAATAATGAGCGCAATACGCGGATTTTCAAGCCCTGTTTGGGCTCTGGCTAAGCGTAAAGATTCAGCCAAATCATGGATACCCAAGGGAATATCCACAACAGGTATTTCAATATCAGAATCACTAATAAGGTCCGCCGTCCAACCTCTGGCAATGACCACATGCACACCATCTTGCACAGCTTCACGCGCCACATCAAGGCAAGTATCAAGCCCTGCGGTAATAACCTTTATCTCTTTTTCAAGACCAAGTTTAGCAATGACGGCATGAGCTGTCACATTTACAGCGGCATGGGGAGCTATAAAAACGATGGTGTGCATATTGTTTCTCCATTATTAGCTTTAAACAAAAGTTCGCAGCAAATTTTTACAATGCAACTTTATGATGCATCATCATGCATTATTGTTGCTTTTGCGTCAATGCCTATCACCCATAAAACTAAAAGATTTTTCCTTTTCCCCGCACAGAAAAACGATTCTTTAATATAATGACTTAGAGTTACAGCACCTTACACACACACTGCATCATTGCATTATTTGTTGCACAGCAAATATAAGGTAAATTTTTATCCTACTGAAAAAGCAAGCAAAAAATTTGGCATACAACTTGCTTTTAAGCTATAAATTTTGTAGACTAATAGCCTACAGTGTTTGTGCGATTTCTTTCGCCGTATTTGGCAATCACCTTAATCTCTGGAGTGACTTATGAAAAAAGCCTTAAGCGTGTTTTTAGCCTTGTGTGTGCTTGTTCCCATGGTTGGCGTTGCCAATGCAGGCGATTATCCCACAAAACAAATTACTGTGTTGCAAGGCTTTAAGCCTGGCGGTGGCAGTGACATCTTAGCCCAACTTTCCCAGCCTTATTTAGAAAAATATCTTGGTAAAGGTTTTATCAACCAATATGTACCAGGTGCAACAGGCGCCATTGCTTGGACAAGACTGACCAAAGCCACCAAGGCCGACGGATATACCATAGCCATTACCAACACCCCCATGCTACAAACAAACTATATTATTAACAAAGATATAGCTTATACCATTCACGACTTTACCCCTCTTGCCAATGTGGTCACAGACCCAGGCATCCTTGTGGTTTCTAAAGACAGCCCCATTAAAACACTGCAAGATTTCATTGACGCAGCCAAGAAAAACCCCGGCAAAGTAACCGTGGGCAATTCCGGCACAGGTGGCGACGACTTCTTTAATACCATACGTTTTTCTAGAGCTGCCGGCATTGAAGTACAAATGATCCCCTTTGAAGGCGATGGTCCTTCTTGGCAAGCAGCCCTTGGCAACAAAATCGACGTAAGTTGTAACAACCTTGGTACCGTTTTTGCGCAAGTAACAGCCGGCAATTTACGCGCTATAGCCATTTTTAGCGCAGAGCGTTATAGTAAACTTCCAGATGTTCCCACAGCACGCGAACTTGGCTTTGACCTTGTAGCCGGTGGATCGCGTGGTTATGGCGCCCCCAAGGGCATCCCTGCCGAAGCAAGAGAAAAATTACTCGAAGCTTTCACAAAGTTAAGCAAAGAAACAGAATTCATAAAGGCCTGTGAAGAAAGAGGCTTGCCCGTAGATATGAAAGTTGGCGATGCATATGCAAAATACTTTGCCGATGAAGAAGCCATTTTCAGAACCATATGGGAAGAAGTGAAAGACGAAGTTCAAAAGTAATATAATCATACATAATTTTTGATGTTTCCCCCCTTCCGCACTACGCAGAAGGGGGGCATCAAAAAAATAATCTTCGCTATAGCCATTTCTAAAAAACAATTCAATTATTTTGCCTTATACATGCGCGCCGTAGCTTACATGCTATTTGGTTAATTTAATTACAGAAGGAGTACACATGTCTGCTTTTCGTAAAGATATTCTATTTGCCCTTGCTATTATTGCATTTCTTGTACTCTTTTGGCAGCAAACATATGAAATGTCAGCAACTGCGGCCAATTACCCTCGCATACTCATGGGTTTAATATTCACTTTAACCCTTGTAATGCTTGTACAAAGTTTTTTACAACGCCATATCCAAGAAGAAGCCCCAGCCCCCACACTCTTTGTGCGCATAGGCCTTTTTGTTGCACTGCTTGTAGCCTATGTTTTGTCCATGAACACAGTGGGATATTTTTTTGCAACCCCCATTTTTGTGGTCATAAGCTGCGCATTATTACGCGCTGTGAGCCTTAAAGTTTCCATCTGTA
This sequence comes from uncultured Desulfovibrionaceae bacterium, assembly GCA_964369535.1. Classification (GTDB taxonomy): domain Bacteria; phylum Desulfobacterota; class Desulfovibrionia; order Desulfovibrionales; family Desulfovibrionaceae; genus CAYJAD01. The sequence goes on along the minus strand of CAYJHG010000069.1, from coordinate 267 downwards.
TCGGTGTTGGTTTTTCTGTCTTTATTTACATACTTTTTGTAAAATTTTTGCACCTGCCTGTGCCCCTTGGTCTTTTAGAATATTTTTTGGGAGGATAAATCATGTTTTTTGATAATATACTTTTAGGACTCACACATGTTATCTATCCCACTAATTTGCTGGCCATTGCCATAGGCACAACCATTGGCCTTTTTGTGGGCGCCATGCCCGGCCTTTCTGCCACCATGGCCATTGCCATACTTGTGCCTGTAACATTCCCTCTGCCCC
>CAYJHG010000068.1:0-7029 GCA_964369535.1 uncultured Desulfovibrionaceae bacterium | reverse complement strand
TGGGCGCTTTTTTCTCTGCCCTTGTGGGTATTATGAAATATGTATCGGAAGATACGCAATTACGAGAAATAACCTTTTGGATGATGGGTGGCTTGCACCATGCCACTTGGCATGATGTTTCCATCAATATTATGGGCTTATTACCTTGTGCTTTTGTAGGTTGGTTTTGGGCTTGGAAACTTAATATTTTAAGCCTTGGAGATGAAGAAGCCCGAAGCCTTGGCATTGCCCCCCACATAACACGCATTATTTTCCTGCTCTTGGCCACCATGGCAGCCGCCACTGCTGTTTCCCTTGTGGGTATTATTGCGTGGGTGGGCTTGATGATACCGCATGCCACAAGAATGATACTTGGGCCGGATAATAGACTGCTCATTCCCGGGGCAATGCTCATGGGGGCAAGCTATATGCTGCTTTGCGATACCCTTGCAAGAACCCTTACCTCGGCAGAAATTCCCATCGGCATCATAACATCCATTATCGGTTCTCCTTATTTACTCTATCTTTTACGCCATAAGGGGGCTGAACTTTATGGATAATACCATACATACAGAAAAAAATTCATGCTCTGCGCTTACGGTTTCCAATGTATCCTTTGCCTACAAAAAAAAGCCCGTATTGCATGATATTTCATTTACAGTACCAAGGGGAAGTATTTGCGGCTTGCTTGGGCATAATGGTTCGGGGAAAACCACGTTTTTTAAGTGCTGTATGAACATATTGGGCTCATATGAAGGGCGCATTGAAGCCTATGGCGATACTCTGCAAAAGCTTTCCCCTGCAAAACTTGCGCAACACATAGCTTATGTGCCGCAAGAATACAGACAAATTTTCCCTTTCACGGTGCGCGATGTGGTAGCCATGGGCAGAACACCGCACATGGCCGCACGTTTTGGCGGTTTTGGCTATGCAACAGCGACTGACCGTGAACACATTCAAAATGCCCTAGAGCAGACCAACCTTACACATTTAGCCGAAGAATCTTGCAACACGCTCAGCAGCGGACAAAGACAACTTGTTTTTATTGCCAGAGCGCTGGCGCAAAATAGCCCCATAATGCTTTTGGACGAACCAACTTCTGCCCTTGATTTTAATAAACAAGTAGCGGTTTGGACTCTTTTACAAAAAATCGCCGCTCAAGGCATAAGCATTTTGGTGTGCTGCCATGACCCCAATCATATTTTGTGGTTTTGCGATAAAGTTATTGTGCTGCATCAAGGCGCCATCCTTGCGTCCGGCGCCCCAAATACTGTTTTGGATTTAGAGACTTTGCATACCATTTATGGCTCTTCGTGTGCGCTTGGCACAACGCATGTTGTTTATCCAAGTGCACACTCTAGCATCAATCAGTAGACAGGTTACAAAAGCTTTTGCACCGCAAAGCCTTCTTTTTGTCCGTATTCTTCAGCCTTGCTACCGCCAAGAATACAAATACTTCCCACTCTGGCAACTTCTTGCATAATGGCCGCAAAATCGCGGAAATGTTGCGCTGTGGTAGAAAGTATTTCATCGCGCATTTTTTGACGTGCGGCCACAGTGTCGCCGCATAAATAGCGAGTCAGCACCGCAGCACCCTTAGCGTCGGGTAGCATATATGTGTCAAGGTCGCCAATGGCGCCCACAATGGCGGCTGAAAGCTCGCGCGCATCGGGCACAAAATTACGCAAAAAGTCCGCAGTGCCGTCATATGTTGCAAGTGTGCCGCCCACAGCAGGGTCACGATACGAAGCTTGCACAAGGGTGCCGCTTAAGCGATCTAGCGCGCAAAAAGCTCCATAGGCCCCACCTTGTACGCGCACCTTTTCCCACAAATAGCCCATGCGCATATGGCGCATGATAACATGGGCAGAACCGTGATAGGTATAGCCAAGCTCGTATAAATTTGCTCCCTTACCCACAAAATTAATCTGTGCAGGGGCTGTGAATACTTCGGCTTCGGCAAGACTTGGGCATTGCCAAAGGGCGGCCGTATGGCTTTTTTTAGGTAAGCATTGGATGAGCCTTGTGGCAAAGGGTTCCACTAAATTAAGCGTTTCGGCATCGGCTGTGCAATCTATAAAGCTGCGTTCTTGATTAATCACAAGCCTATACAATTCTTCTAAATCTGCCAGCACCGCGGGCCAATCATTTTCTACTCTTTGGGTGAGATTGCGCACAGCGTCAAGGTAGGCAATGCCGCCGCACAATTCTTCAAGCCAGCCTGTTTGCGTATAACGGGCACGAATGCGCGAAGAAACAGCCCCATGCCCAGAAGCAAGCAAGCCATGCTCAAGACGCGCCTTTGCCTCCAGCAACATTTGCCCAAAGCGACCCACTTGGTCAAAATGGGGTTCCAGTAAAATTTCTTCCATGATGGCAAAAAGATCGCCCACTTTATCTCGCACAGCCTTACCGCTTATCGAAAGATAGGCCACAGGTAATTGGGTGTCTTTTTGCGTTCCCAAGAAAGGCCCTGCATATACTCCGCCGGTTTTGGCAGCCATATGCATACCAAGATTTACAAAGTCACGTTTCTTGGTGCCCATTTCTGTTAAAGCTCGCCCAAGCAAAGGCACAAGCGGAATGAGCCTTTCTGGCACAGCGTGCAAAGGTAAAAGCACATTCACATAGGCAACACCTGCCGTATCAAGCTCATGCGCAATAAAAAGATTGTCGGCACTGCCTCTTTTTTCCAAGGGCAAAATCTTATTTTGCAAGGGTAAATCTTTTACACTCAAACTGGGTATGGTGGCCAAGGCTTCAGGGCTGTCCGGTTCTTCCTGAGCCTTGCGCAAGCGTATGGTTTCTGCCACAAGTTCTTTTCTTTCTTCGGCACTGCACAAGCCTTGCAAACGGGCAAGGTGGGCTTTTTCATTTTTTTCACGCTCAGCGGCTAAATTCGCATCGGGCAAAAGCACCACGGTGCTACGGTGTTCATTATCAAGAAAATTTTCTTTAATGCAATTTTCAAAAACTTTTTCGCCCTTGGCAAGACGCTCTTTAATCTGCGCCAAAGGAGCCTCAAAAGCCAACGGCGCTAAAGGATCGCCGTCATATAGCCATGTGGAAAGACTTTGCACCATGGCTGCAAGACCGCGCGGAAAGCGACCGGAATTATTTTCACGCAAAGAAAATTCTACACTATTGACGGCGGCTTCGATGGCTTCTTGCTGTATGCCCTCTTCGGCCAAGGCGGCCAAGGTATCGAATATAAGCATTTCGGCTTCTTGCACCTTATGCGGCACAAGCCCTTTTAAACCAATGGAATAATACATTTGCCGCAAATCACTTTCAAGGCCAATGCCTGTGGTATCTTCGCCAATGCCAGACTCTATGAGCGCCTTGCGCAAGGGCGAACCGGGTAAACCTTCTAAAATATGTTCAAGCATTTCTAAGGTCATGGAAGCCACACTGTCGGCCGTTTCGCAAAGCAGCCAGTTTACGGTAAACATGGCTTTATTATTATCGTCTGCGTCGTCATCGCTAATGGCATAAGGCACTTCAATATGGCGCGGCATGGCCTGCTTTTCTTGCAAAGGAATGGCAGAATTTATGGGGCGCGCTTCATGCCTTGCAAGCTCTGCGGCCACAATTTTTAAGCGTGTGCTTTCATCATCATCACCCCAAAAGAAAAATCTGGCATTGCTTGGATGATAATAATTGGTATGAAAATCTTTAAAGCCTTCATAGGTGAGGGTGAGTATGCTTTGGGGATGCCCGCCGGAATCAAGGTTATAAAGCATATCCGGAAAAAGCGACTGCTGCGATTGCTCGGCAAGCACAGAATCTGGCGTAGAGTACACGCCCTTCATCTCATTATACACTACACCCTTAAATTCCCAAGCACCGTCTGCTTGGTCAGCTTCCACATGCCAACCTTCTTGGCGAAAAATATCTTCACTGATGCGCGGATGAAAAACAGCGTCAATATATACATCTATGAGATTATAAAAATCTTGCAAATTGGTACTGGCCACAGGATAGCACGTCTTATCGGGAAAAGTGAAAGCATTTAAAAATGTTTGCAAAGAACCTTTTAAAAGCTCCACAAAAGGTTCGCGCACGGGATATTTTTCTGAACCGCAAAGCACAGAATGTTCCAATATATGCGCTACTCCCGAAGAATCGGGCGGAGGAGTGCGAAATGTCACCCCAAAGCATTTATTTTCATCATTGTTGCACACAGAAAGAATTTCTGCGCCTGTCTTTTTATGGCGCCATACTTTGGCTGTGCCAAAAACTTCTTGCACGTACTCTTCGCGTAATAGCTCAAAATCATTTAAAAACATATTTTTTCCTATATTATATTGTGTAATATTTTTTCAATGTAATATTATATATACTACTTAAGGTGATGTAGTAAAGACAACTTAGTCCAAAAAAAAGGACGAAGACATTCTTCATCCTTTTTTTACATGCACAAAAATCTAGAAGGCAAAGGGGGGCAAAAAATCCTTACGAAAGAAAGCTCTTTCGCTTACCCAATAAAACACATCATTAACATACTTTATGCGCTAATTTTTTAAGTATTAGCAGCCTTAAGCATTTCTTCCACCATGCAAAGTGAGGGAGTAGCTTCGGCATCAAGCCCGCACAATTGACGCACAGCCAACATAAGCATTTCAAATTGTAGCGTAATTTCTGATGTTCCATTGTGTATTATACAATGGTCACCCTGAACATTAAGCTTATAAGCATGACGAGTACGGTCTTGACCATTACCACGCACAATATAATATACTTGCTCGTGTTGATCCGTCACATACAGTTTTTGACGTGTAAGCGTAGATGTTTCTTCATCAAACCAAGAAGATTCTGCAAAAAGGCGTCCATGAAAAGAAAGATCAGATCCGTTATCGTGCTTTAGGCAAATGGTTTCCATGGTAGGAGGCGCATTGTCAGCATGCATCATTTTCTCCAATTTTTGTCATTTAAGTATATGAAATTTGCAGTAGTTACTTTGGAATTATACATACACAGCAATATTGTAACACTCAAAAGAGCATACTACCACTATATGCTATTTGTCAAGGTGAGTATGAAAAAAGTAATTCTAGATTTTTACAATAAAATAAACTTTACTATTGCACGGCACTAGAGATTTTATTAATAAATACATGCAAATATCAAGCATTTCCATTGCTCCGCACATGTATATATGCGTAAAAAAGCTGAATTTACTTTACATGCAGCCTGCAAACGAATATAGTATTGACCAAGATTAATGTCGGGATTACAAGGTAAAATCGTACTGTGGAGTTCGTATGTCGAAGGATTTACCAAGAATTCGTAAAGGTCTTGCGCAAGCAAGCAGTTATGTGAAGCAAGGCAAGGCTGTGGCTGCGGTGCAAGCTGTTCAAGACGGCCTTTCGGCCATGAATGCTTCTTTGCTTAAGGGTGAGCGTACCGAACTTACCGACCTTATTCAAAATGCTTTGCAATACATTAGCTCTGACTCCTTGGTTCGTAGTCTTTTTCCCCTGCAATTAAAGTACACGCCAGGCGAAGAAGCTTTACTTAGCGACAACTTAAAAGACTTATATGCAAGCCTTTCTGAACATACTTTGCAAGAAGCAGAAGCTGCCCAAAGGGCGCGCGAAGAGGCCAAAAAAGCCCGCTTTAGCAAGGCCGTGGCTGAGCTTGGTGAAAATCCTACCAAGGCCATGGCTTCTTTTAAAAATCTTGCGCGTGATTTTCCACAAGATGCACAACTTCTGGGCGATATGGGTGAGGCATTGCTCAATGCCGGATTTTACGAAGAAGCCGTCACCTATCTTTCTGAAGCCTTAGATATGAAGCCAGACATGTTACCTTTTTACAATGTTATAGGCATGGCCTTGCGCAAACTTGAGCGCTATGCCTTGGCTGAGACATATTATTTACGCGCTTCGCAATATTTGCGTATGGATCCCAATTTATACTTCAACATTGGTCGCCTCTATGTGGATTGGGGCAAATGGGAAAAGGCTCAAACAGCAGCCAGAGTGGCTCTTAAGCTTGCTCCCGAATTTGAGCAAGCACAAAAACTTCTTGTGTATGCCGAAAATAAAATCAAAGAAAAATCCGGCGCATAAAAGAAAATCACCTATTTTTAGCAGCTTATTGAATAAAAAATTTTCAATAAGCTGCTTTTTTTTATATGTCCTGCAAAAAAAATCGCAAATTTTTTTGTTTTGCCCCTAGACGATAGCCCAACACGACTTACTTTTTTCTCGCACCCATCTTTCCACAAAAAAAAGACGGGGCCCAAAAAACCAAACGGTTTTTATATATATGGCTATTGCCTTAACGCAACATGTACTATGAAGAAAGCTTCAAAAAAGTCATTGCAAGCAAAGCAATCCAAAAATAAAATAAATAAAGATTGCAAAGTTACTATAGCTCCTTGCAATAAGCTTGCGCCTAATATAGTGCTTGCAGCTCATTAAAAGCGATAACCATATTTATTATATTTATATTACGCATCCGTGAGGAGGAAGCTTTTATGTCTAAAATAATTGGTATTGACCTTGGAACCACAAACTCTTGTGTTTATGTAATGGAGGGCAAGGATCCTAAGTGCATTACAAACCCTGAAGGTGGCCGCACAACCCCATCTGTGGTTGCTTTTACAGATAAAGAACGCCTTGTGGGCGAAATTGCAAAACGTCAGGCTGTGACCAATCCTGAGCGCACCATTTTTGCTGTAAAGCGACTCATGGGACGACGTTTTGATACTCCTGAAGTGGAACGCTGGAAAGCCCATTCCCCTTACAGCATTGTTGGGGGTAGCAATGGCGATGCCGCTGTTGAAGTGGATGGCCGCAACTATAGCTCTCCCGAAGTTTCAGCCATGATCCTTGCTAAGCTTAAAAGCGACGCAGAAATTTATCTTGGTGAAACAGTTACCGAAGCTGTTATTACTGTGCCTGCATATTTTAATGATGCTCAGCGCCAAGCCACCAAGGACGCAGGCCGCATTGCCGGACTTGAAGTAAAGCGCATAATCAACGAACCCACCGCCGCTTCTTTGGCTTATGGTTTTGACCGCAAAGCCAATGAAAAAATTGC
>CAYJHG010000067.1:0-7034 GCA_964369535.1 uncultured Desulfovibrionaceae bacterium | reverse complement strand
CGCAGGCTTCGATAATATAACAAGAACCGGTAACCGTTTGCGCCGCCCCCAAGAACTGTACTTTCATAAATGCCTCCTGCAATTTTCTGACAAGACATACAGCTTTTTGTCATAAAAAAAGCTGACATAATAAATCCACACAAAAAAACATGCACTCTTTAACTATGCACCTATGCCCAAGAAATAGCAAGAAATCATATCAAGCGTTGCACCACCCCAAATTTACAAGCATAGCATAAAAAATCTACAATATTTATACATTATCATTAAGCACATTTTTGATAACATATTGAGGGCGTCGTTTCACTTCCTCATAAATTTTACCCACATAATCGCCAATAACACCCAAGGCTAACAATATCATGCCGCCCATGAAGGTGCTAACGCCTATGAGTGATGTCCAACCCTGCACAACGTCGCCTTGTAACCAATTTGCAAATGCATAAAAAGACACCACAACGCCAATGCTCGCCGTCAATATGCCCATACCCGTCACGATCTTAATGGGCATGGTAGAAAAAGAACTGATACCGCGCCAAGCAAAGCTTAACATTTTGCGCAAAGGATATTTTGTCTGCCCAAACTTGCGTTCATCACGTTCATACTGCACTGCCGTTTGCGAAAAACCAAGCCAAGCAAACATGCCGCGTAAAAAACGATGACTTTCTGGCATGGAATTAATTGCCTGAACCACAGCCGAAGAAACAAGGCGAAAATCTCCTGTATCCACGGGTAAGTCTTTATGCACTCCTAGGCGCATAATTCTATAAAAAAGCCATGCGGTCATATTCTTAAATTTCGTTTCCCCTTTTCTGGCAAGGCGCTGGCCATATACCATATCATAACCTTCATTATAGCGCTGAATCATTTTAGGAATTACATGCAATGGGTCTTGCAAATCAGCGTCAATAATTACAACGGCCTCGCCCTTGGCATAGGCTAGCCCAGCACTCACAGCAGGTTGATGTCCGAAATTACGACTTAACTGCAACACTTTTACATAGGGTGCCATTTGAGCCCAGGCTTCACACAAAACATAACTAGCATCGGCAGAGCCATCATCCACAAGAATAACTTCTGTAGAAATATCCTGTAAAGAAGCAACAAATGCTTCCAAAGACTCACGCAAAAAAGCAAAACCCTCTTCTTCATTGTATATGGGAATAACAATACTCAAATTTTTTAAAGTACGCATAGTATTCATAATATTTTTTTAACTTCCACGTAAGAGATATATTTTTTTGTTACTTGCACTTTTTTTTGTATACTCTTATAATTAATACGGTGATACTGCATTTACATAATCCACCTATAGGAGGCCTTATGTCTCAACCTTACTTTAGCCGCATTGATGAGCTTACCAGCAGAACAGAGTCGTGGAGAATTATACGCATTTTAGCAGAAATTGCTACCTCTTTTGATGAGCTCAACGAAATTAAGGAACACTGCATATCTATTTTTGGATCTGCCAGAACAAATCCAGATTCAAAACATTACAAAGACGCAGAAAGTATAGCTCGCTTATTGGTAGAGCAAGGCTATGGAGTTATTACCGGTGGTGGGCCTGGTATTATGGAAGCAGGCAATAAAGGAGCCACAGAAGCCGGTGGCACAAGCGTTGGCCTGCATATACACTTACCCCACGAACAAGGTTGTAATGACTATGTAAAAACCCGTTGCAACTTTCGCTATTTCTTTGTACGCAAGCTCATGTTTGTCAAATATGCCAAAAGTTATGTGGTCATGCCTGGCGGCATGGGCACCATTGACGAATTGGCCGAAGCATTCGTGCTTGTACAAACAAAGCGCATTCGTCCTTTTCCTATTATTTTATACGATTCTAAGTATTGGAAAGGTTTATTAGACTGGTTACGCACCACCATGGTGGAATATGGCAATATTTCGCTGGAAGAAATAGACGACCTCATCACCTTATGCGATACGCCTGAAGAGGTTGTGGCTGTTATCAAAAAAACCATTATAATATAGAAACTTCTTGAGTATACGCACAATAGCCGAAGCCGGCCCCATACCAAGCCCCCCCAAGGGGCACACATGGCACAATCTTATGGGTTTGGCACTTGAAGAAGCCGAACTTGGTGAAAAAAAAGGTGAAGTTCCGGTGGGAGCTGTGATTATTTCCATGGAAGGAAACATACTTGCAAAAGCGCACAATGCTTGCATACACACAAAAGACCCCACAGCCCACGCTGAAATTCTTGCCTTGCGTGCAGCTGGGCTTACGCTACAGAATTACCGATTACAGCATACAATTATGGTGGTTACCCTAGAGCCTTGCCTTATGTGTGCAGGAGCCCTTGTGCACGCTCGTGTTTCCGGTCTTGTTTATGGTGCCGCAGACACAAAAGCCGGTGCCATTTCTTCTTGTTGCGACGCTCTTAAGCTCACGTTTCTCAATCACAGCCCGTGGCATATGGGCGGCATTCGCAGTGCTGAATGCGCAAAGCAACTTACAAATTTCTTTGAAAAAACCCGCATTACCTAACAGGCTGCTAACTATCGGTCTTTTCTTTATTTTTCAACCAGTGCTCTATGGTTGTATAAAGGGTTGAAGGAGAAATGGGCTTTGTTATATGGTCGTTCATGCCATTTTTAAGGCTGGTTTCCTTATCACCAAGCATGGCGTGAGCCGACATGGCCACAATGGGCAAATCTTTAAAGGCAGGATTTTGGCGAATACGTCTTGTGGCTGTAAGGCCATCCATCACTGGCATTTGAATGTCCATAAGCACAAGATCAATTTCTTCGGCATTTAAAATATCAATGGATTCTAGGCCATTGCTGGCCACCCGTACAGTATATCCCACATTTTCCAATAATTCTGTGGCAATAAGCTGATTTATATCATTATCTTCCACAAGCAAAATGCGCCCTTGGCAATTTTGCGGCACCGTTTCCGCAATTTCAATTACTTCTGGAGAAGCTTGCTTATGTAAAATATTTTCTGCATCATATAAGTCAAAAAGTGTGGTAAAGGTAAATGTGGAACCAAGACCTGGCTCGCTCACAACGCCTATTTCACCACGCATTAACTCCACAATGCTTTTAGATATAACAAGCCCAAGACCTGTTCCGCCATATTGGCGCGACACAGAAGTATCTGCTTGGGTGAAGGCAGAAAAAAGCTTATTGCGTTGTTCATCTGTAAGTCCAATGCCCGTATCGCTCACAGAAAAAGAGCAACGCATTTCGTGTTCATTTAAGAGTTCACAAGTAATACTTATGGTAATACTGCCCTGTTTAGTGAATTTTATGGCATTGCTTGTAAGGTTAAAAAGCACTTGTTTTAAGCGTAAAGGGTCACCCATTATCAAAGTATCTGGATATTCTCCCTTATTTAAATGAAACTCAAGGCCTTTTCCGGTAATTTTATTTAAATAAAGATTTTCCAATTCCACAATAATTTCATGTAAAGTAAAGGGAATATATTCTATTTCCAATTTTCCTGCTTCGATTTTTGAAAAATCCAAAATATCATCAATAATACGCAAAAGATTATTGGCAGAAAACAAAGAATTTTGCACATATGTGTCTTGAGACTCGTTTAATTTTGTTGCAGAAAGCAAATGCAAAAGTCCCAAAATACCATTCATGGGTGTGCGTATTTCATGGCTCATATTAGCCAAAAATTCACCCTTGGCTTTATCACTTTTTTCTGCAAATTCTCTGGCTTTTTTTAACTCACGAACATAGGCTTTGATTTCTGTTAAATCACGAACATAGGCAATAACAAATGTTTCATTGACAAATTCTGTACGCACAAGCGTCACTTCGGCTAAAAAAACTTCACCATTGGGGCGCATGGCCTCAGCCTCTATCTTACTATTACCCTTCATAAAAGCATTGCCAAGTTCGTCCGTTATCATTTGTGAAGAAAGTCTACCATCAGATTGTCTTTCCGGAAATAAAGTATTGATTTTTTGCAAAAATTCTTGTTTACTTTCAAGACCAAAAAGACGTACAGCCTCTTGGTTACAATCGATTAATTCAAAATTCCTGTTCCATATATTAATGCAAAGCGGGGCATTGTCTAAAGTTTTGCGTAGGCGTTCTTCCGCTCTTTGCATACTCTGCATATTAAATTTCGTTTCATGTAAATCGCGGAAATAACCGACAATTAAATATTCACCGCGCAACATAATACGCACAAGACTCACTTCTATGGTTAGGCCCTTGCCAAGCAAAGTGTGCGCTTCCCACTCACATTTGGTCACACCTTGTTGCAAAGCAGTGTTGAGTAGGTTTTGCATTTTTTGGAAAGATTCTGTACCATCTGGCTGAAATTTCGGGGTAATTCTTTTAAGAAACTCTGTATTGGGCTTATCATGCGGCAAGGCAAACATTTCAACAGTGGCCCAATTATAATCTATAATTTTAAGTTCTCTATCCCAAAGGCACATACCAATGGGCATAGAGTCTAAAATAAGCTGCGTGCGTTCGTCTTTTTCGCGAGAGGCAGACAAAGAAGTATAAAAGTCACGTAAGTCTTTAATGTAACTAATAACAACATCTTGGCCCATAAGCGTACTGCGTAAAAGTGTTACCTCTGCTGGTATAAGCTCTCCATCATATGTTTGATGCAGCCATTCCAAACGAAAAAAGCCCTCGCTAAAGGCTTTATCAACACTTTCTCTTACAAGTTCAAAAGAATTGCGGCCATTAGGCTGAAATTTGGGCGAAAGATTAAAAAATGTGCGCAAATATTCTGCTTTGTCTTTGACTTTAAAAAGACGCACCACTTCTTGGCTGCACTCTAAAAGATTATACTCCCTATCCCATACTTGCGAAGCCATGGGCGCGTTGTCAAACATAAGCTTCATGCTTTCTACTGATTTATCTACATCTACTTGAGATTCTGCAGAAGCGCTTAAATCATAAATATAACATGCAAAAAATATTTCTCCGCGGCTTACCATGCGTATAATGTGCACATTGGTTGGAATTACCTTTCCCGCCAAAGTTTCATGCTGCCATGAAAAATGGCACTCGCCTTCAGAAAGCGCTTTGTCAATATAAGCTAAAGCATGGCTTTGAGTGTATTCTTTACTTGCTGGCACAGGAGGTAATAAGGAATTGATACTTGAATCTTTTTTGGAGGCACAACCAAAAAGCTTTTCATATTCTTTATTGCAATACATATTGCTCAACCTTTCTGTCCAATAGCTAAAGCATATGGGCATGGACTCAAGGATAGACGGGCTAATATGTACCGGTAATTGCGAAACTATATGTGCCATATTTCCTCCAGATTAAGACCTCAGTAAATTTGCATTGGCTGGCGCCAACACTACATAAGACCCTTGCACAATGAATTGTGCAGATGTCTTTAATCGGGGTTAAAAATTCCATCGACAAAAAGCGTACAGATTCTTGTCACCATTATAATTATAAGTACTTTTCCGCAAAAGAAAAGAGTAAAAATTAAAAAAATTGCTTTTGTATTTGCGAAAAAGCATTAAGTGCATCGTCAATACAAGCATCCATATCAAAATACGAATATTTGCCTAGTCTACCCCCTAAAATAAGTCGAGGATTTTTTTGGGCTTCTGTTGTATATTTTTTATATATTTCCATATTTTGAGCATTATTTATAGGGTAGTACGCTTCCTCACCTCTTTGCCATGTATGTGAATATTCTTTACAAATAATTGTGCTTGCGCCTGTAAACACTTGCTCTCGCTCTGGGTGCAAATGCTTAAATTCGTGAATACGCGTAAATGGAACGGAACTTTCGGCATAATTCATAACGCTTGTGCCTTGAAAATCCTGCACATTTTTCGTTTCAAAAGCAAAACGTAAAGAACGCCATGCTAATTCACCATATTTATAATCAAAAAGCTTGTCGGGAAGCCCTGTGTAAATTATGAGCGCATCTTGAGGCAAACTTTGCTGCACATCAAAAAAATCTGTTTCGTATTCAATAGTTATGCGTGGGTCATGAGCCATTTTTTTAAACAAGGCCCCATAGCCATCCTTAGGCATACCCTGCCAATAATCATCAAAATAATCAGTACTATAAGAATAACGAACTGGTAAACGATTTATTATGGCTGCTGGCAAAAGTTTTGGATCCATTTCCCATTGTTTTTTGGGTATATCCTTTTACAAAAGCTTCATACAAGGGCTTACCTATAAGAGATATGGCTTTTTCTTCCAAATTGTTAGGTGTATCAATAAAATCGCGTTGAATTTCTGCTCGCAAAAATTCCCGCGCCTCGTTGGGGTTTAGGTTTTTCCCATAATACTCATTGATGGTGCCCAGATTAATGGGCATGGAATAGACTTTACCCTTATACGAAGTAAGTACAGTATGCCTATATGGCGTAAAATCGGCAAATTTAGTAATATATTTCCAAACATGCTCTTTTTTGGTGTGAAAAATATGTGTGCCATAAGCATGCAGCTCTATGCCGCTTGCATCGTCCACATAGGAATGACAATTGCCACCCATATGCGCACGGCACTCAAAAATGGTCACAGGTACTTGGCAAAGATTTACTATGCGCTCTGCCACAACCAAGGACCACAAACCTGCCCCAACTAAAAAAACTTTCATAAAGCCGCCTAACAATAAAAAACCTAGTAAATCCCTAGTATAAGAACACCAAGGCTACACCATGGCACGCTCCTAAAACACTAAATACATATACACGAAAAAATTTTGAAGAACAAGGAAATATCCAGCACAATGCATTGTGCAAAATGCAGGCAAAACTTTAATGCAAAACCGGTTTTTAATTTATAAAGACCTCTACACAATTCATTGTGTGAGGTCTTTCGGAGCGTTGATGACAGTCAACGCGACCGAAAATCAAGAATAGGGCGAGCTTTGCTTGCCCGTCAAGTGATTGATTTTCGTGCCTTTCCACCTGAAAACTTGTTTTCGTAAGTGGCACAAATTTATAAAGTAAACTTGAAATCTAAGACCGATGCATTATTATGCAGAGGTCTTTTAAAGAAAAAACTCAAAAAAATGAAGTGGCAGAAATTTACAAAAAAAAGCCTTGCGTAAG
>CAYJHG010000066.1:0-7089 GCA_964369535.1 uncultured Desulfovibrionaceae bacterium | reverse complement strand
ATAAATTACGCCATAAGGGCGAAAGTGTTGGCGCTGATGATCAAATTTCAAAACCAGAAGTGACACACTTGGCAAGACGTGCCATAGCTCTTATTCAAGAAAGAGAAGGCGCCAATACGGCTACACCAGATTCTGCTGCTCAAGACACATAAAATACGTGGAATTCATTTCCACCTGTATCTCATCTGCCGCAGCGAAAGGACAAAAACGGCACTTTTTAAACAGCCCCTTAGCGTTTACTTTTAATAGACTGACCAGCCCTCGCGGCTATGAGTTCAGCCACAATGCTTATGGCTAATTCTTCGGCAGTGGTGGCACCTATATCTAAACCCATGGGACAATGCACACACGCAAGTTCAGCATCTGGAAATCCTTCAGCTCGAAATTCATTAAAAATACTATCTTTTTTACGTTGTGTGGCGGCCATGCCTATATAGCGCGCCGAACTGTGCAACATATTTCTTAAGGCAATCATATCGGTTTCAAAACTGTGTGTCATAATAGCTATGTAGTGCTTTGATTCCACAGTATATATGTCTTGAATATGCGCATAATCTTCGCAATGGATGAGGCGGTATGCTTCTGGAAAGTGTTTTTTTTCTAGATATTCTTCGCGCATATCCATAACATCGATTCCAAATCCCGCATAATGAGCTAGTTTGGCCACTTCTCTGCTCACATGCCCTGCCCCTAATAAGAGTACACGCGGCATTTGAGGGTCATAAAAAATGGCTACATCTGCTATATTTTCTGCTTGTTCTTCATCTTCTACTAATATTGTTTTTTCTTTTTGCATATTAATCCTTGAAATTATAAGTTTTTTTCAATATGTATGCTGTAATTTTGCTTTACTCTACGCTAAATGTCCACTTAAAAAATTACACATCAGTTTTAAATATACATGGCACCAACATTTACAAATACATTCTAATTTGATAGGAAAGGAAATTACGATATTGATAAAAAATCATTGTTACTCAAGATTTTTTAAGGAGAACAAAGTGTCCCATACTAAGGTACAAAAAACCATTGCAGAAATTAATGAGCGTATCAAAGCAGGCAAAGCTGTTGTGCTGAATGCGGCAGAAATGTGTGAAACTGTGCGGCGACTTGGCAAAGAAAAAGCTGCCAAAGAAGTGGACGTTGTGACCACGGGCACTTTTTCGCCCATGTGCTCTTCTGGTATGCTTTTTAATATTGGTCAACCTGAACCGCCGGCCATGCGCAGCACTAAAATGGCACTTAATGGTGTGCCATGTTATGCTGGTATTGCCGCAGCAGATGGTTATGTTGGTGCCACAGAAATTAAAGACGGTGACCCGCTTAATACACCACATCCCGGCACATTTGCTTATGGTGGTGGGCATGTTATTGAAGACCTTGTGGCCGGTAAAACTATACATTTGCAAACAGAGTCTTATGGTACTGACTGTTATCCACGTCGCACTTTAGACAGAAAAATAACTTTACAAGATTTACCTCATGCAGAGCTGCTTAACCCAAGAAATTGTTATCAAAATTATAATGCAGCCGTTAACCTTACCAATAGAATTATTTATACTTACATGGGACCTTTGCGTCCACGCATGCAAAATTTAAATTATGCCACTGCCGGACACTTATCGCCTTTGTTTAATGATCCGTATTTCAAAACCATCGGTTTAGGGACACGTATTTTCTTAGGTGGGGGTATTGGTTATGTTATTGGTCAAGGAACACAACATGTAGCCAAGCCTAAACGTACAGAACGTGGTATTCCCCTTGGAGCTTCCGGCACTTTAATGCTTAAGGGAAATCTTAAAAATATGTTGCCACAATATTTGCGTGGTCTTTCTTTTCTTGGCTATGGGTGCTCGCTTTCTGTGGGCGTGGGTATTCCTATTCCTATTTTAAATGAAGAAATTGCGTGGTTTACAGGCGTTGACAATGACGAAATCCTCATGCCCATCAAAGATTATGGACACGATTACCCAAATGGTGTTCCCAAGGTATTGGCGCACGCACCTTTTGAGGAGCTTATGAGCGGTGAAATAGAGCTTATGGGACGGAGTATAAAAACTGTACCCATGACCAGCTATGCTATTTCTTTAGAAATAGCTAATACCCTTAAATCATGGATTGAAAAAGGTACATTCTTGCTCACAGAACCTGTGGAAGAAATTATTTCTGAATAAGTTACAAATACGGCGAAAATATCCAACAGGCTGCATTGCGCAAACGCGTAGGCAGCCTCTTTTTTTCTGCATCATCCATTGTATACTCACGACTTATATCCATCTTAGACATAAAATATGTTTCCATGCGTTTGGCAAAATCTACATCAAAGCATTCTACATTTAATTCAAAATTTAAGCGTAAAGAGCGAGAATCTAAATTTGCAGAACCTATTTGCACATAATAACCGTCAATTATAAGTAATTTTGTGTGTGCGAAGGGTGGTGGCTGATAAAAAATACGCACCCCGGAATCTAATAAGGTGGGTAAAAGATGAAAAGTGGCCCAATGCACATAAAAAAGATTGTTTTTTTCTGGCAAAATCACGTTTACTTCCACACCACGCAAAGCAGCAGATTTTAGACTGGCCATAAATTCTTGTGTGGGTAAGAAATATGGGGTTATGATATTTATTGTTTTAGTGGAAGCGGCAATGGCTCCGTATAAAAGCTCGTGCAAAGGATCTTTGCCAGATCCTGGACCATCAAGAACCATACGACAATAAACATCGCCATTTTTCTTTTTTTCGTAGGCATTTAACGGTGTATATTCATTGGTACAAAATCCCCAATCCAATAAAAAAGATTCACGTAATTGTGAAACAATGGGGCCTGTAAGCATAAAATGTATGTCCTGCACATTGAATTTTGGGTGCTTTTTAACATGGTAATCGGCTATATTCATGCCACCGGTGAAACCTACATCATCGGCCACAAGAATTTTTCGGTGGTTACGCAAGTTTATGGCAAGGTTTGGCGGAAATAAACGTGGCTGTAAAAAATGTGTCACACGCACACCATGCTCAGGTATTTTTTTCCATTCCCAAGATGATGAATAAATGCGTGCGCCAAAACCGTCTAATAATAAACGAACATCCACATTGCGTGCAGCTGCTTCGCTTAAGGCACGGCAAAATTCTTGGCAAATATCACCACCATTAAAAATATATGTGGTCAAATACACATGATGTTTGGCTTTGCGAATGGCATTAAGCATTGCCGGATAAGCTTCATCACCATTAATAAGTAATTCAACACAATTCCCATCACTTAAAGAACGACCTGTAAGTTTTTTACCTAAAATACTCATATGCTGAAACTGTGCAGGCAAATTAACGTTTTTGATATGTCCAATGGGTTTTAGTTTCCCTTCTGCTGCTTGTAAATATTCTGGGTGATCCTTAGCCATAAGCTGTGCATTACGCATAAGCTTTGCTGCCCTGCTGTCGGCACGGCCAATGCCAAAACTTATATACATAAGTGTTCCAACAATGGGTAAAAATAAAATGGTCACAATCCAACTAAGAGCGGCGCGGGGATTGCGTTTATGTAAAAGTGCATGTCCAACACATAATATTGCTATCCCATAGACAACATTAAGAAAAATTAAAATTATAATATTATTATTGGGTATCATGTCCATATACATACTCGTAATTTAAAAACATTTTATTAAATTTTAACATATATATTTTTTATTGACAAGTTTATGCATGTTCCTATGTTTCTAATGCTTATAAATCCCGTAATATTTATTAAAAAAGCCCCTTAGTTTGTTACTAAGAGGCTTATGTGCTTATTATATAAATTATTTTTTGGGTGGATCCATACTTTCGGGTGTGTATACGCTTATATCTCTTTTCTTCTGCATATATTCTCTTATAAGATCAATACGTTTTTGAAAATTTTCTTTATCTTTTTTGGAAACACTTTCAGCTCTTGGGCTCATGGCTGTGCTTGGGTTAATATATTTACCATTTAGTTTAAGTCTAAAGTCCAAATGGGGCCCTGTGGAATAACCTGTACTGCCCACATAGCCTATGACCTGGCCTTGGCGTACTTTACTGCCTTTTTTAATACCTTTGCCATAGCGTGACATGTGTGAATACATGGACTCAAAACCAGAAGTGTGTCGTATTTTTATATGATTACCAAAACCCTTCACCCATCCACGCACAGTTACTGTGCCAGCACCTACTGCCATAATAGGTGTTCCCGTAGGGGCGCCATAGTCAATACCAAGGTGTGGGCGTCTATCGCCAAAAATTGGATGTTTACGACTTCTACTATAGCCTGAGGTAACGCGGGTAAAAGAAAGAGGAGATTGTAATAATACCTTTCTTAAGTTTTCACCTTTTGTGTTATAATAGCCTTCTTTTCTATTGGCATCATAAAATAAAAAAGCTTCAAATACCTTATTTTTATTAGTAAAAGTTGCACCTAATGCACGCCCATAGGCTTTAAATTCACCTTCGCGATATAATTTTTCAACTAATATGGAAAAAGAATCACCTTTTTGGATGTCGCGCACAAAATTTACATCCCAAGCAAAGAGATTTGCAATTCTAATGGCTAAATTTGCAGTTTCACCCATATTGGTTACACTGTTAAAGAGATTATCTTCGATACTATTTTCTACAAAAGTTAGCTTTTTATCATACACTATTTCTTCAATTGTAGCCACAGGGGGTGAATTTTCAATGATAAGTTTTTTAAAATTATTTACTTCATATTCAAAACGTATAAGTTTTTCACTTTCGGTATTATATGTAAGGATATATGGATTACCTTCTTTAAAAGAACGTGCAGAAAATACTTTCTGCATGGCTTTCACATAGCTTTCTACTTCATTGGCATCTGTGTACTTTCCTAAAATTTTACCGAGGGTTTCTCCTTTATCAAAGGTATCTGTCACAGTAAAATCTTGTGTTTCTAGAGGAGGAATTTCAGTAGCCACAATTTCAGATTCAAAAATTTCATCAGCGGCATACTCACTTTCTTCTTCAATTTCCACTGCTTCTAATTCGTCATTTTCTTGAATATTTTTATCTTCGGCTAAATCAGTATTAGCTGCAGTGTTGTTTGCTTCTTCAGCTGTGCTTTCTTTTGATATTTCTTTTTGTGTGTGAGATTCATCTTTAAAATAATCAAAAACGCTTGGACCATAATTTATGAGTAAAGCTATACATATAAAAATACCTATAATACTCAAGAAATTTCTTAGCATTTGTTCATCCTTCATTTTATGGCTAACTATAGTTTTTTATTGTATTTAATTTATTTTGATTTCTAAATACCTTCGAGTATAGACTTATTTTCTACCTTTTGTCTAGACATTATTTTATCTGTTTGACATAATACAAATTTTTTTACCCATTTTTTTAAAAAAACTCATAATTACAAAAATTGGTCTTTTACAGAATAATTAGCTAAATTATATGTATAATATTAATTTTAAAGTATATTTATTAATGATACAAAGACTTGTTTCCTTAATGTTTTTTTGTTATACTCTTGCATTGGTACTTTGGAGATTTTAATAAATTGCTATTTTTTTTATAAACATAAATTCGTTATAATATTAATAGATTAAAGTGAAAGACGCTATTTTACAAAAGCTTTACACCCTTGGTTTTCCGCATTCCATAGAAGGGTGGCTTAATTCTTTAACAATTACATATAATAATGCAAATACTACCCTTAATGTAGTATTTCCGCATATTTTTTTTTCGTCTTGGTTTACACAAAATGTGCAGAATTTTTTTGAAGAAGCTACAAAATCGGTAATACAAGAAAAATACAATCAAATACCTATTTTTATTTATAAAAACCCAAATAAATTATTTTCTGAAACACAATTTTTACAAAAAATAAAATGTAGTCCTTCTACTGAGGATTATTTTAAAGATTATTTTTATAATACCAAGAATGAATTACCCTTGGCGGCAGCACAAGAAATAGCAAAAGGTGATTTTCCTTTAAAATATAATCCCTTTGTTATTTATGGTCAAAGTGGTGTAGGGAAAAGCCATATAATAAAATGTATTCAAAAAGCTTTATGTGCAAAATCATTCCCAACAAAAGATTTTTTCAGCGGTACCATAAAAGATTTTTACAGAGAAATAACGATTTCAGGAGTAGAAGAATTTGCTTTAAAATATGATTTTTTCAAAATTCTTAACATACACAATGTGCAGTTAAATGCGGAAGAGCAAGAATATATTATTAATTTCATTGAATTTTGTATAAAAAACAATAAACAGCTTCTTTGTACTTCCATAATTTCTCCGAATTTGAATAAAAAAATATCTGCTTCTTTGCGTTTACGTTTTGAGCAGGGTCTTATAATGGAGCTTAAAAAATCCGACATAGATGTGCGCATGCGTTATACCCACAATCTAAGTCGCAAAGAAAATATAAAATTATCCAAAGACCAAATACTACTCATAGCACAACAATGTGAAAATATAGGTCTTATACGCGGTGTTATTTTAAAAACTAAAGCTTTTCAAGATATTACTAATAAAAAATTAAATACAGTACATATTGAAAATATTTTAGATTCCACAAAAGGTGAAGAAAAAAATTTACACATTGAGGACATTATTTCTGTTTGTTCTCAGTACTTTAATATAAGTAAGGAACAATTGTGCACAAAACAAAGAATACCCGAAATTGTTTTAGCGCGGCAAATTTGCATGTATTTATGCCGTGATTTTTTGGGTTTATCTTATGCTTCCATAGGAAAATTTTTTGGGAACAAAGACCATAGTACTGTCTTGCATTCTATTAAAAAAATTAAACTTTTACTACCAACGAACAAAGATATGCAAAACAAAGTAACAGAATTAAAACGCAAATGCGCAAATATTTAAAAATTGTATTTTTTG
Organism: uncultured Desulfovibrionaceae bacterium; assembly: GCA_964369535.1. Lineage (GTDB taxonomy): Bacteria > Desulfobacterota > Desulfovibrionia > Desulfovibrionales > Desulfovibrionaceae > CAYJAD01. Next base: position 206 of record CAYJHG010000066.1, on the reverse strand, counting down.
CAAAATTATGGTTACTTTTGTAACTAAAATGTTACTTCAAAAAAGTATAAAAAAATATAATATCTAAGTGTGTTAATACACTTAGAAACAAAGGATAACCCTCTATTACTACAACAGGAAAGGCATATGAAAATTACAATTGTAAAAGAAGAAATCATTGAAGGCTTGCAAAAAGCAGCCAACATTATTCCTGTACGTTCAGGAGC
>CAYJHG010000065.1:0-7136 GCA_964369535.1 uncultured Desulfovibrionaceae bacterium | reverse complement strand
CTTTTAAGGCAAAGGAAGCGTGGCAGCAGCAATAGTCAAATTCAATGCCCTGCCCTATGCGGTTCGGCCCACCGCCAAGAATGAGCACTTTTTCAACTTCGCTCATCTCCACTTCTTGGCCTTGCTCGTATGTGGAATAAAAATACGGCGTGTAGGCTTCAAATTCGGCGGCACATGTGTCTACTAAGTAATATGTAGGCTTAATATCAAGCTCTTTGCGAAGGCGGCGTATATCATTTTCAGGGCGCTTCCACATTTCTGCTAATTGGGCGTCAGAAAAACCGTATTCTTTGGCTTCAAGCAAAATCTGCTTAAGCTCAGGATTTTTAGGCGTCATGTCATTGGCAAGGCCAAAGTTTAAAATACGCTCTTCCATTTCCACAATATCGCGGATTTGCTGTGTATACCAAGGGTCAAAGCCTGATACTTCAAAAATATCTGCATCACTCATGCCCAAGCGCACAGCTTCACGCAAAGCCAAAATGCGGCGCGAATTGGGATTGCGTAAAGAGGCAAGCACAGCCTCTTTGTCCTGCTTGGCATTACGGAAACCAAAGCCCAAGCCTGTATAACCAAGCTCCATGGAGCGCATGCCCTTTTGCAAAGATTCCTTAAAGGTACGGCCAATGCTCATGGCTTCGCCCACACTCTTCATGGCAGTGGTGAGCTCATCTTTTGCCCCAGGGAATTTTTCAAAGGTAAAACGCGGCAATTTCAAGACCACATAATCTATGGAAGGCTCAAAACTTGCTGCAGTTTCACGCGTGATATCATTGCGTAATTCGTCAAGGGTATAGCCTATGGCAAGCTTGGCGGCAATTTTTGCAATGGGAAAGCCCGTGGCCTTAGAGGCCAAAGCAGAGGAACGCGAAACACGAGGGTTCATTTCAATGACCACCAATTCACCATCGGCGGGATTTTGGGCAAATTGCACATTAGACCCACCCGTTTCCACGCCAATTTCGCGCATAATGGCAATGGAAGCATCGCGCATAACTTGATATTCGCGATCACTCATGGTCTGCACAGGCGCCACAGTTATGGAGTCGCCCGTATGCACACCCATGGGGTCAACATTTTCAATACTGCACACAATAACGCAATTGTCGTTTTTGTCGCGCATAACTTCCATTTCTAGCTCTTTCCACCCGATGACAGATTGCTCAACCATCACCTCAGAAACAGGGCTTGCGGCCAAACCACCGGAAGCAATATCTTCTAAATCTTCCATGTTATAGGCCACACCGCCGCCGGTACCACCAAGGGTAAAGGCAGGGCGAATAATCAAAGGAAAAGGAAGCTCTTTGCCCAAGGCGCGCACTTCGTCCATATTTCTGGCAATGCCACTGGCAGGCATTTTAATGCCTATATTTTCCATGGCTTGGCGGAACAAATCACGGCTTTCGGCCTTTTCAATAACTTCTGCCTTAGCGCCTATAAGCTCAACACCGCATTCTTCCAAAACACCGGCCTTGGCTAAATTCAAGGCAGCATTCAAAGCTGTTTGCCCCCCAAGAGTGGGCAAAATGGCACAAGGGCGCTCTTTACGCACAATGGCCGCCAAGGTTTCTTGCTCAATGGGCTCCACATAAGTTCTGTCGGCAAGGCCTGGGTCTGTCATGATGGTAGCCGGATTAGAGTTGACCAAAACAACTTCAAAGCCCTCTTCTTTCAAAGCTTTAACAGCTTGTGAACCGGAATAATCAAATTCACAAGCTTGGCCTATGATGATGGGGCCTGCGCCAATGACCATAATTTTTTTTAAATCAGTGCGTTTCGGCATGGTGGCGTATGTAGTCCTTCGCGTTTAAGTAGTGAATATATATATTTATTGCCTTAGATGCACCCAATAGCGCACCTAAACCTGCATAAACTTAAGTATCTTAAAGAAGAACGAAAAATCTGTCAAGAAAAATGCGAGCAGGTGTTTTTTTGTGTGTTGCACAAACTCTTGTAAACGTAGGCTAGACCGGAAGCAAACCAAAGAGCTTAGTTAGCTTATAATAAAATTAAAAGTAAGCATGCATACTCTAGACTTTATGTGCAAAATGTTATACTGATTTCATCCTACATTTATGAACCGTATATACAAACTTATGTAGCTGAAAATTATCTATTTTTACGGAGATTACTTTGACATTACTTTCCTTAATTATTCCTTGCTATAATGAAGAACGTACACTTGAAGCATGCATTGAGCGTTGTATGGAGCTTTATAACCAGCCCTCACATGAAAACCTTAGCTTAGAGCTTATTATTGTGGATGATTGCTCAACTGACAATAGTTACGCTATAGCATGTGCCCTGCTGAAACGTTATCCCCAGATAATTTCTTTATACAAGCATGAGAAAAATCAAGGCAAAGGCGCGGCATTACGTACAGGTTTACTAAATGCCACAGGTGACATGGTGGGCATTCAAGATGCTGATGCAGAATATAATCCTCTAGATTATCTAACACTTATGCAACCTATCATTGAAAACAAAGCTGATGTTGTGTATGGTTCACGCTATTTACGTCAAGAAACACGCAGAGTTTTGTATTTTTGGCACACATGGATGAATAGGTCTTTAACCTTTATCTCTAATATGTTTACCAATTTAGACATTAGCGACATGGAAACATGTTATAAACTTTTTCGACGTGAAACTATTCAAGCCATAGCACCAAAACTTCAAGAAAATAGATTTGGATTTGAACCAGAAGTAACAGCCCTTGTGGCGCAAAGTGGCGTCCGCGTCTATGAATGCGCCATAAATTATACGCCGCGTAGCTACGAAGAAGGCAAAAAAATTGGCTGGCGTGACGGTGTAAGAGCTCTGTATTGTATTTTACACTACAGCGCCCATTGCGCCCCATTGCCCATGCAAATTTTATTGTATACCTTTATCGGATTTTGTGCAGCACTGGTAAACATTTTAGTTTTTTCCGTATTCCTAAGCCTGCAAATCTCTTTTATAATGTCCATACTCAGCGCCTTTGTGCTTGCCGCCGCAGTGAACTATTTTCTTTGTATAGCCATTCTTTTTAGACATAAGTCACGTTGGTCAACACAAGGGGAAATTTTAGCCTATGTAATTACGGTGTGTGTCATGGCAGGGGTTGATTTGGGAGTAACTGCAGGGCTCAACGCATTAGGCATGAGCTTATTAACAAGTAAGATTACGGGAATAGTTGCGGGCTTTGTAGGAAACTTTACCTTGCGTAAATATTTTGTTTTTTAATACAAAATATATTCAGACATAGGTGAAATGAACTCTCTGCACATTGCATTTTACCATTTGTGCAATTTTCCAAACTTTAACAGTAAAATTATATTTAAAAAAATTGTGCTGAGGTCTCGAAAATATGACACTTATTTTCTTACTTTTTATTGCTTTTTTTCTTCTTATAAGTGCTGGTTTCTTTATTTTTCAACTATTTGCCATTGAAGAAAGAAATATTTTTACGGCCATGTGGATAGGCATGCTACCCATTGGTTTACTGGCTTTTATAGTAAATTTTTTCTTCCCCCTGCACAGCACCATTGCTTTAGTATGCTTATTTCCAAGTATTTTAGGCATAAAAATATGCCTTAAGCATTTGAAAACATGGCTTACACAACCTAAAAAAGCATGTATTTTCCAAGCCCTCTTTGTCATTGCAATTATAGTTTTTTCTTTAGGAACTGTGCTTGTGTCTCCTTTGGGAAAATCTTATGATACAGACCTTTATCACCTACAAATAGTTTCATGGATTATGGATTTTCCAACTGTGCCAGGTTTAGGCAATGTACATTCTAGGCTGGCCAATACTTCCACATGGCATACTTTAGCCGCCCTTATTCCTTTAGAATTACCCTATATACCAACTTTCATGACAGCATTATTTTTTATTGGAGTTTTCGGTTGGACATTGTCACATTTGTTATCAGCAGTTACAATATGGGAAAAAACATTTTTACTTTGCCTCATACCACTTTGTTTAACTTATGTTATGGGATCATCTTCTGCAAATCTGTATACCGATGAAGTATCACTTTTTTTGGCCATAATTGCTTGTTACATAATTTTAAAAATTTTTTTGCTTGCAGATATCAATCCGTAATCGTACTCATTTTTCTCCTCACTTTAGGTTTTTCCATAAAGTCTTTAGTTATTATACCACTTTTATTAAGCGTATTGCTTTGCTTAATATTATATTGCACAAAAAAACTTTCCTCAAAAGATATGCTAAAAATATTTTCAGTGCCGGCTTTATTAGGTTGTGTATGGTGTATAAAAAATATAATTGTGTCCGGTTATCCTATTTTTCCCACAACGCTTTTTGCATTTCCTGTGGATTGGCTCATGCCTGCTGAATTGGTAGAAGTTAATCGTAAAGCTGTTATGGGTTGGGCCAGATGGCCGCGTGATGGTTTTCTAGAGGCTCTTGAGTCTGGCATAACATACTGGTTTCCTTCGTGGTTTAGCAACTTCATTTCAAGTGCAACAATTTGGTGCTTACTTATTTTGCCTTTATTTGCAGCCATTGCATTATGGATAGTAGTTCTATATAAAAACCGTTGTAGTTTTAAAATATTATTCATATTTAGCTATAGTATAATCTCGCTTGTCTATTGGTTTTTCATGTATCCCGATCCTCGCTTTGGGGCTGAATTTGCTTGGACATTGCTGGCTTCTGGGGCGGCACTTTTTATAACACTTGAAAATAACATTTTCCAAAAAATAGTAAATGTTGTCGATAAAGAACTTAAATATATACCTTGTGCTTGTGTGTGTGTATTTTTTTTAGGCACGATTTTTCTTAATTTACATACATTGCCAAAACTCACTTGGCACGCAAAAGCATGGCCAGCACTGCCGGTAGTACAAACTATTGTTGCAAAAGAATTTCCACAAGAAAGCTTTGTTTTATGGACACCTGAAAACGATGACCGTTGTGGCATAGCGCCACTGCCTTGCGCTGACCATAAAAATGAACAGTTACGAATGCGTAAGCAAAATAACTTATTACATGGATTTTATATAAAGCAAATTGAACCGCAATAACAAAAAGAGCTGTCTGCCACAGGGCACAAAAATTGACGATTAAAGACTCTTTTGCAAAGCAATAAACAAGCAACGCAATACTGCAAAAAAATGTTGCCAATCAATACCGCTTATAAAAAAAACCCTGTAATTTTATGCGCACAAATATTTGACACGCACCGACAAAAAGAAGTATAAGCTCTTTTTGTCTATACTTAAAAGACCCTGCACCATACATTGTGCAGTGGTCTTATATATTTGCACTCAAGGAGTTGCCTTCATGTCTCAAGAACAACAAAGATCAGGTTCGCCCGTAAATCCACAGCAAGGGCCACAAGCTGCGCCCGCAAATGCACAATTACTCAATGAAATACAATCGGAAGTGTCTTCCGAAGCTGCCCCACTCTTGGATTTTTTGGTACGTCATGGTGTAAGCATTATGTCTTGCCTTGCCCTTTTTGTGGCTGTGCTTCTTGGTTATGGTGCGTACACATGGTATGACACCTCAAAAACCGAAGAGGCTCAATTGGAATTAAGCCGTATTGTGCTTGCAAATGTTGGCGAAAAGCGCATTGAAACCTTGGAAAACTTTTCTAAAGATGCTCCTGAAAGCATCAATATAAGCATACTTTTAGCCTTGTCCGAAACTGCGGCATCCATGCAAAACTATCCCTTAGCGGCCACTTATTTTGGCAAAATTGTCAGCGCAGACCCAGATGGCCCTGTGGGCACCATGGCCGCATTAAATCAAGGTCAAGCCCTTATTTTGGCTAAGAAATATGGCGACGCCGTCCCAATACTTGAAGGACTTTTAAGCCGTGTGGTAGACACCCAACGCAATGTGGTGCGCAGTGCTCTGGCCGAAGCTGTTTTGCTTATGGGAGACACCGCCAAAGCCAAACAACTCTTTGAAGCCATAGCCAACGAAAGCCAAGGCGCTGAGGCCGATTTTTACCGCTATCGCGCTCAAACTGCGGCTGCATATGCAAATACAGAAAAAACAGAAGCAGAAAAAAATAAATAATTTTTAGCCCTAACCCTTTGTGTGAGGAGAGTCATGAGCCACCCACTATTACAAGAAAAAGCCGGCGACACACAGCTATTGCTTGGCAATGAAGCCATTGTACGCGGCGCCCTTGAAGCAGGTGTCAATATTATCACCTGCTACCCTGGTACCCCATCATCAGAAGTGCCCGACACATTTTACAGATTAAGCGCGCAACAAGGCGACAACAAGCGCTTTAAAATGGAATATTCTGTCAACGAAAAAGTCGCTTACGAAGTGGGTGCAGGTGCTGCCCTTGCCGGAGCTTTGACCCTTGTGACCATGAAACATGTGGGTGTGAATGTGGCTGCAGACCCTTTGCTCACCACCACCTATACCGGTCTTCCCGGTGGGCTTGTTTTGCTTTCTGCCGATGACCCAGGCTGTCATTCAAGTCAAAACGAGCAAGACAATCGCTATTATGCCCGCTTTGCCGGCATGCCCTGTTTTGAGCCGTCCACAGCGGCTGAAGCAAAAACCATGACCCGCGACGCCCTTTTGCTTGCTCGAAAAAGCGAACAACCTGTGCTTTTGCGCACAACAACACGCTTAAATCACCAGCGCGGCCCGGTTACATTTGACGCTTTACCAGAGCCTGCTACCATAAAATCTTTTGAGCGCGCACCCATGCGCTTTGTGCCTGTGCCCGGTGTAGCACGCCTGCGCCATATTGCCCTTGAAGCCAACATGCAAAATCTTGTGGAAGAAACAGAAAAATACGCTACGCTAAAAGACGGCAATGGTAATAATTTATTAGGCGTAATTGCCACAGGTATTGCCCGCGCCTATTTGCACGATGTGCTAGAAGCTTATGGCTGGGCTGACAGAGTAGACGTGCTTGAACTTGGCATGACTTGGCCTTTGCCAGAAAAAGCCCTCACAGATTTTTTGAAAAATCACGAATCGGTGCTTGTGCTTGAAGAAGGCGCTCTTTTGCTTGAAAACGACATCCGCGCTCTTGTGCACCGCACCTATACAGGCACCAAGGTGGAAGGCAAAAACGAAGTGCTCACCGTGCAAGGCGAATATTCCTTTAGCCTTATAGCTCAAAGGTTAGCCGGCCTGCTTAAAGAAGATATTG
>CAYJHG010000064.1:0-7207 GCA_964369535.1 uncultured Desulfovibrionaceae bacterium | reverse complement strand
TAAAATCCGCTCAAAGGGTGTCAGATACGAGGAAGCAAAAAAATGCAGGAGCCGTGGTGTATAGAGACATACATGAGGCGTCTGCATTTTTTTAGCTGACAAAGTAGATGATACCCTTTGAGCGGATTTTAAAAGGAGTAACCTATGGAGAAGGAGTATATATCTGCTCCAACATTGCTAGATTGGGCTCCATTGTATTTGCCTTGAATATTATGGTCACGGCTTTGACCATAATCTGTGGGGTATACCCAAATATGGGCATAGGCAATGTCTGCTGTCCAGTTTTCATATTTAAAGCCCATACCAAGGGTAACCACGTCGCGGCCATTGGTGGGCATCATGAAGTCGGCATATTTTTCGTTGGTAACGGGGGTTTCGTGATAATAACCGGCACGCAGGGTAAGCCAGTCTAAGGGTGCGTATTCCACACTTGCATTGAAATTCCAACCATCTTTCCAGTTTTTATCATTGTTTGAGTGGTTGTAGCTATCGGCAAAATAGATGTTTAAGGCATTGTAAGAAGACCAACGTGTCCAAACAGCACCCACTTCAAAACTTAAATTGTCAAGGGGTTTATAGGTAAGGCCAAAGGCAATGGAGTCGGGTAAATTAATGGTGCCATAAATGTCGCCATCGTGCATGGCACCAAGGCTTGCGCTCATGGCGCCAAGATGTGAGTAGTCTTGAGCATAATCGGCTGTGCCAGTGATACTTTGGCTCACTTGGCTTTTGTAAACAAGTCCGGCAGACCATTGTTCGTTAAATTTGGCATGTAAGCCCAATTGGAAGCCTATGCCCATGCCGTCACCTTCTAAGAAAATGTCGTTTTCAGGAAGGCCGGCAGCGGAAAGGTCAATCTTTTGCCCTAGATACATACTCATATGCATGAGTTCAACACCCACAGAGGCGGAAAACATTTCGTTGAACTTATAGGCAAAAGTTGGCACCACAGAAAATGTTTGTAAGCCCACAGTATAGAGGCTGTTTTTGCCAAACCAATCGTCAGCAAAGGTGTTGCCAAGACCAAAGCGGCTGTAAATGCCAAGACCAAGCCATATGGAATCGTTTAATTGATAGCTCATGTAGGCATGAGGGGGTACCCAAATTTGTGATTTGGTGCTGGTTGTGTGCCCGTCGCCTGAACTTATGCTGCCATAGGGTGCGTCAAAAGACATGCCTGCCATCATATGAATACCGGGTAATTGGGTAATGCCTGCAGGGTTGTAGGCAAGAGCTGAAACATCGTCGGCGCGACCAACCATACCGCCGGCAAGGCCAATGCCGCGAGCAGACCATGTGGACATGGCAAAGCCTTCGGCAAAAGCAGTGCTTACAGTGGAAAATAAAAGCATCAATGCTAAGATAAAAGTACGAAATTTATACATAATTCCCCTCACGAAAATAGAGTCGATTGTGCAGTGCTTTTATTAATGAAAGTGTCACTCACACAAAGTGACTGTTTAGAGCATATTTATGGGGTCTAGGTCAAGTGAAAGTCGCAATTTTTTTGCGCTTACGTGATTCAATATTTGTGAATAGACACTGCGTATGCTTTGCCAATTTTGACTTTTGAGCAGGCAGTGATAGCGTTTTTGTCCGCGTAAAAGGGCAAGTGGGGCAGGGGCAGGTCCTAATGCTGTGACACTCAGCTGCTTGGCTGCATATTGCAAGTTTTTGCGCAATTCTTGGATGATATTCGTGCTCTCCGGCAAATCAAGGGCGTGGCTTATGCGGATGAGGCCAAGGCGCATAAAAGGGGGATACAGTCTTTTTTCTCTTCTGGCAATTTCATCGGCAAAAAAACCTTCATAGTCGGCATCTTGTATGTATTTCCAACAGTAGTGGTTTATGTCACGAGTTTGGATGAGCACCTGCCCGGGCTTTGAACCGCGACCGGCTCGCCCTGCTGATTGTATCAAAAGCTGAAAAGTACGTTCCGCCGCTCTGTAATCCGGCAAGTTTAGCCCAATGTCGCCGTCGGCCACAAGTGCAAGGGTCACATTGGGAAAGTGGTGGCCTTTGGAAAGCATTTGTGTGCCAACTAAAATGGAAGCTTCTTCTTTGGCAAAAGCTTGTAAAATCTCTTCCATGCGCCCTTCGCGCTTGGTGCTGTCGCGGTCAAGGCGCAAAATTTCAGAAGACACAAGGGTGCTGACATATTCGGCTAATTTTTCAGTACCTTGGCCCATAGGCAAGTAGTGCATACCCTTACAATGGGGGCAAATATTGGGGAAAGAAACACTATAGCCGCAATAGTGACATACAAGCTTTTCTCGCCCTTTATGGTAGGTAAGGCCGATTTCACAATGGGGGCAACGAGCCACTTTTTGGCAATCAAGGCAGTACATAAGCGGCGCATAGCCCCGCCTATTGAGCAAAATCACAGCCTGCTCGCCTCGGGCAATGGTGTCTTTTAGGGCTTGCTCGCTTTCTGGTGCAAGGGGGGTATCGCTGCCGGCTTTTCCTGCAATATTTACCAAGGTTATTTTGGGCAATGTGCCGCCGCCCACGCGTGAAGGCAGAGCTTGTATGGGTAAATGGCCTTTTTTTGCGGCATAATAAGTCTTGATGTCCGGCGTGGCGGATCCTAGCACAAGCAAGCCATTTTGCTGCTGTATGCGGAAATGTGCCACCTCCTTAGCTTGATAAATGAGTTTTTCGTCTTGTTTATAAGAGCCGTCGTGCTCTTCATCAAGGGCTATGGCAGCTAAATGCGGAATAGGCAAAAAAAGCGCGGAACGCGAACCTATAATAAGGCAGGGCTTTTGCCTTTGCGCCAATTCTCGAAAAAGCTTTTCACGTCGCCGTGGGCTTTGATAACCGTGATACAAAAATATGTCTATGTGCGGCAGGGCAAGGCTTGCGTCTCTTTGTAACTTTAGCGTGAGTGCAACTTCAGGTGCAAGTAAAAGCATAGATTTACCGCGAGCGTGGCATAATTTGGCTAATGCTAAATATACGGCTGTTTTGCCGCTGCCAGTTATACCAAAAAGCAAGTGAGTGTTACTTCCTGCTTCTGGAGCGTCTAAGGCTTTTTCAAAGGCGTCGAGAGCACTTTTTTGCGCCTCAGAAAGGCTAAAGGCTTCTTCCGGCGGAGGCAGAAGTTCTTTGTTGTGTATTTCTTCGGGTTCTTCTTCCAAGGCATCTTGGGGGCGCAAGGCCACATGCCCGTGCTTGATAAGGGTGGATAAGGCTGTGGCAGCATCATTGCCAAGGCTTCGCAAAAGGCTGCGCCTTGTAATATTGTTGCCACCGTCAAGCAAATGGTCAAGCACGGCAATTTGCTTTTTGGCCATGGGGCGCACAGGCCAAGGAGGATCCACCATGAGTTGGCATATTTCGCTTTCGGCGGCGTCGTGCTCGCGCAATAAAAAATCCGCTTGGCCTTGCATAAGCGCCAATAATAACTGGGCTTGCTCATTTTCCGGCAAGTGGCATACCGCTTTTAAACTGTATTTTTTTGGTTTTTTATCAATGAAGTGGCGTATATTTATTTGTGTGCTGCGTAGGCCGCTTGGCAACATATGCCCCAAAATATCCCCTTGGCTACGACATTGCCGCACAGAAAGCTCATGCACCATATTCATATAATTTATGTCGAATAAGGGTTTTTTTTCCATTATAAAGGCTAGGGGCTTTATGGTCACTCCTTCAGGAACAAGGCTTTGCCCTTGCTCTGACGCAAGCAACACACCCACACGAAGACCTTTGCCCAAGGGCACAGCCACGCGTAAACCTTTTTGTAATAAAGGCATGGCTTCCTTGGGCCACCAAGGGGGTAGGGCATAGGTTAAGTTTGCGTATGGTGGGGTGAGTAAAGCAATGGAAAAGTACATAGTATTTTATGAATAAGGGGTACCTTTGCGTAAATCCAAAGGTACCCCTTGAAAAATAGTGAAAGTAGAAAGCTTAGTTTTGCTGTAATATGTTTTGCAACATGCTCTTTAAATCATTGGCCAAGGTCTTATCTTGCATAGCAAAGTATACGTTGGCTGTGAGATATTCCACCCAATCGCCGGCGTCAAAGCGCTTACCGCTCATTTTTACAGCTAACATACCGCGTTCATGCGTAAGGGTTTGTAAAGCGTCGGTAAGCTGTATTTCGCCGCCGTGGCCTGGTTGCACATTTTCAAGGTGCCTGAAAATATCTGGGGTCAGAACATAGCGCCCCACAATGGCAAGACGCGAAGGGGCTTTATCTAAAGTGGGTTTTTCCACCATATTATTGATGCGGTATACACCGGGAGAAATTTCTGTGCCGTCAATAATGCCATAGCGATCTACTTTTTCTTGGGGCACTTCCATAACACCGATGACAGACATTTTTTCTGCCATGGCCACATCTATGAGCTGTTGCACGCCCGGTGTGCCACCAAACATAAGGTCATCCCCCACCATGATGGCAAAAGGTTCATAACCCACCATTTCTCTGGCGCAAAGTACAGCGTGTCCAAGCCCTAATTGTTGTTTTTGGCGCACAGACATAATGTTAACCATTTCGGCAACTTCTCTAATCATTTTTAATTTGTCTGTTTTGCCGGCGCGTTCTAACACATGCTCTAATTGCAAGTTGTAGTCAAAGTGATCTTCAATAACGCTTTTATCTCTGTTGGTCACAAAAACCACATCTTTAATGCCCGAAGCTATGGCTTCTTCTACCACATGTTGAATAACGGGCTTATTATAAATAGGAAGCATTTCTTTGGGAATATTCTTACTTGCGGGCAATGATCTTGTTCCCCAGCCTGCAACAGGTATTACCACCTTGCGAATTTTTTGCATGTTCTTTCCTCTGATAGTGTCGCCTAGTATGCTGCTTACATATTTTGAGCAGTCTAGCAATAATGAAAAATTAGCTCTTAAGCCATTAGTGCGACAAAAGTTTTTGTACTGTTTCTGCTAAATCTTGTGCATATTTTTTAACTTTTTCCGTGTGTTCGCCCTCTACCATGACACGACAAAGGGCTTCTGTGCCTGAGTAGCGTAATAATACTCGGCCTCGGTCTGCCAGCTCTTTTTCCACTTGCTGCTTGGCTTTTTGTAGTTCCGGTAAATCATCAAAAGGAACTTTCTTACCCACTTGAACGTTGATGAGCTCTTGAGGAAACGGGGTAAATAAGCCTGCAAGCTCAGAGAGCGAGCGATTTCTCTCCCTCATATACCGTAAAATTTGCAATGCGGCAAGTAGCCCGTCGCCTGTGGTGCTATATTGGCGAAAAATTAAATGCCCCGATTGTTCGCCGCCAAACATGGCGCCACTTTTACGCATGGTTTCCATAACATAGCGGTCGCCCACAGGAGCGCGCAAAAGAGTGACGCCGCGCTCTTTTAAAAATACTTCCAAGCCCATATTGCTCATAACGGTGGCTACTACGGTTTTATGCGGCAGTTCGTCTCTTTCAAGCATGGCTAAGGAGCAAAGAGCCATAATTTGGTCGCCGTCTAAAATATTTGATTTTTCATCCACCACTATGAGCCTGTCGGCATCGCCGTCAAGGGCAAGGCCAATGTCTGCGCGAACTTCACGCACTTTATCTGCCACTTTTTGAGGAAAAAGAGAACCGCAACCATCGTTAATGTTGGTACCATTGGGTTCTGTGCCCATGGTAATAACTTCTGCCCCAAGCTCACGCAAGGCCAAAGGAGCCACTTTATAGCTGGCACCGTGGGCACAATCGACAACAATGCGCAGACCATCAAGAGAAAGATGCGGCGGAAAGCAGTTTTTGGTGTACACAATATAGCGCCCGCCCGCGTCTTGGATTTTTGTAGCACGTCCTACTTTATCCGGGCTTGGATAAGGTAAGCTTTCTTTATCATATACAAGCTCTGTCATTTTGGCTTCCAATGCGTCTGGAAGCTTAAAACCTTCGGCATCAAAAAACTTTATGCCATTGTCATAATAGGGATTATGCGAAGCAGAAATAACAATGCCAAGGTCAGCGCGCATGCTGCGTGTTAAAAAAGATATGGCAGGAGTTGGTAAGGGGCCTGTCATTATAACATGCATTCCGGCAGCGCAAAGCCCGGCTGTGAGAGCAGATTCAAATACATAGCCGGAAAGGCGAGTGTCTTTGCCTATAACAACTTTATGCATATGATTTCCGCGGCGAAAAAGAGTTCCGGCTGCAAGACCAAGGCGCAAAGCTATGTCGGCAGTCATGGGATGGGTGTTGACATAGCCCCGAATACCGTCGGTTCCAAATAAAGATGTGTGCATTTTTTCACCTATTTTATTATGTTAGTATGATGTGCAAAATATTATTTTACACGCGTTACTTTTATAAATTCAGGAGGACTTTTTACAATGGTCATGCCATCAGCCAAAACAACGCGCAAAGGTACTTGTGCTTCTTGCCCCACTTCTAAAAGTGGCGGAGTAATGCTTACATAGGCTTGAGCTAAATAAGATGTATTTTTTAGCAAAGCTTGGGGCAACTCCACAACAAAATCTACTTCTCTCGGATATATCATATAATTACGCTTTTCTTGAGCTTCAATGCGAATAATGCGTGAAAGCTCAAGGCTTTTGCGTTCGCTGGCTACAGTATAATTAACTTCTACGCGTGTGGGCATAATTGATATATAGGCTTGCTGTTGGGGCAGGTGTATTTCTTCTGTGTAGGTGCCTGGCTCTGTTTTTGGGTCAATGCGTATGGGCAAAGGAATGTTTTGCATTTTTTTAACCACGCTTTCAGGGCCACTTACTAAGGCATTATTGGGTGAAATGGCAACATTTTTTACCACAAATGCAGAAGAATGCAGCGTAGTGAGCATGTTTGGAACAATGGGCACATTGCGCTCTTGAAATACGTCTGCCGTGATGTTGAGGTTTGGCGGTTGTATGTCGTGAATGGTATAGGCTCGAAAAGTTTTTTGCCAAGTGGGTGTATTAAAGGGTAAGAAATTTTCACCTTTTTGCAAGGAAGATAAGTCCACAACATGCACAAGGGAAGATGGATTAAATTTATTTAACAGAGCTTCCGGGCCACTTAAGCGCACATTGATTTTTTTAACAAGACCATCAATAATAAAGAGATCTTTAGGAATATTTTTATAATCTATGCGCACTTCAAGTTGTATGTCTACTGTATTTCTGATGGTGACTGTATACCATAAAATACACGCCATAGCTAAAGATAAAATAAAAACAGCTGGGCTGAAATTTTTAAAATAATTATAAAGCATGGCTTATGACCTGTGTGAG
>CAYJHG010000063.1:0-7276 GCA_964369535.1 uncultured Desulfovibrionaceae bacterium | reverse complement strand
CGAGAAGGTTCCACATAGGCCACATTCCAAGGTTCTGGCCCAATAACACGCAAAAAAGTATGTGGATTAAAAGTTCCGGCGCCGCACTCTACGCCACTTGGTTGCTCAATAACACAACCATGCTTAGCCCAAAAATTGTGTAAGGTGAGGATGACATCCTGAAAATACATGGAATATCCTTTATAATGTGTATTAGAGTGTTTATATAAATGTGATTTATCCTAATAAAACCTATATTTTTTTAAAACGTCCTTCGTCAAAAGCAATACCAAGATGATATTGCACAAAGCCGTCTATGGCTTTAAAACAATCTTGCCTATCTTTAAAATTTAAATCAAGTACATTCCACGTATTTGGTGGCTCACATTGCACTTTACGCAAAAGCTCAAGACTTTTTACCGAAAGCTGCGTAGCATAAGCATAGGCAAATTCTTTTCCGTGCTTTTGAGCGCAAGCAGTACAATGAACATTACCTTCATCCATATGGAAAACTCCCCCTTGTGCCTGCAAGGAAATATCGCATAAAGCACAAGCAACAAAGTCTGGAGCAAAGCCTTGTTCTGATGCCATGCGCAAACGAAAAAGCAAGGGGTATAAATTGTGCGTAAGCTCTGGCATTTCAAATACATCTAGCATATTTTGCATCAACATAAATGAAGATTTGGCACTTTCACGACCAGCGCCAAACACTTCTAAAAACTTTACACAATTCATAGCCATGCCAAGCCTGTCCCATTGCGTTCGCAAAACAGTAGGACCTTTTTTGAGCACACCCTCTTCCAAGGCCATATATTGTCCTTGGCGTGTAGTTTTTACGCGGCAAGTAATCGTGTTTAAAACGTCAAGGCAGCCACAGAAACGACGTCTACTGCGACTGCCACCAAAAGCAAAAGCTGTTACAAGGCCGTGGTGCTCAAACAATAACCTTACCCACATGTCGGATTCTTTAAAACGTCCCACATGAAGCACTAGGGCTGTATCATTCCATTCCATAAATTAGCCCCAACAGGCTATAAACGTCATAAAAAAAGCAATTAAAGTCTTACGTTTTCTATTCTATGGGAAAACGTAATGTTTTTACTTGACCGTCTTTACCAGGTGGTGGCAATTCTTTACCATTATAATGTATACGCACTCCACCAGCATTGCCAAGCTTAAGTACAAGCTCTTCAGTAAATGTCAAAGCAAAAGTATCGCCTCTGTCTAAAGAAAATTGCCTCGTATCAGTATTGTCTGCTGTGGAGTGAATCCAGCACGGAGCCACAGAAGTTATAATAACTTTATGCGGGCCATCTTGTCTTTGCTGCTCGGTGTTTTGCGCCGCAACAAGAGGCTCTTCTTCTTTAAGGTCAGCACTTTGACTTTGGTTTTGCTCAAGCTGTAAAACATCTTCTGAAGCATGTTTTTCTTCAACTACATCTTCAGGCTTTGCCTCTTCTTTTGGCGCAGCTTCTGACTGAGTAGCAAGGGAGGCAGCAGTTTCAGTGTTTGTATTAGCTGCTGATGTATTTTCTGTAGTTGCTGCATCTGCATTAGAGGGAGCAACAGGAGCGCTGGCACTAGGTAAAGGAGGTGCAGGCTGCGCTGTGGTCAAATGCTCACTTTGCAATTTTGAAAAAAGATCTGCATCACGATAGGCCCAAACCAAAGCAGCTCCAAGAGCGCACAAAAACACAACAACAATTAAAATAATTGGCCCCTTGCCTCTGGATGTGTGTATGGAATTAATTTCTTTATATTGCGCAACATGTACTTCATCAGCGTCGTACAAGCCTTCGATAGTCAAAAACTCTGAAGTATCAAGCCCAAGCATTTTTCCATAAGACAAAATAAATCCACGCACATAGACAGCATGTGGCAAGGATTCTTTATCACCTGCTTCTATACCGCGAAGAACTTTTGCACTCACTTTTAAAGTTTCTGCCACGTCGTCCAAGCTGAGATTACGTTTTTCACGCTCTGAACGCAGAACCAAGCCTAATTCTTCTAAGGTCATACTCATGTTTACTCACATCACAAAATAAAACATGCTATATGAACATGTTTAGTTAAAAACTTTTCTAAACAATTACATGCGTATATCTACAACAGCCTTGCTTCGCAACTGTTCCACGTATTCTTCAAAACGTTCTTTCAGCATAGGTTGACGCAACATGTTTTCAATCATAGGTTTTGCTTGTTCAAAAGACAATATTTCACCACCCTTAGACTTGCTCACTACCTTAAATTGTGCCTTTTTACCATTTAATGTAAGAATGGGAGTAACGCCGCCCACAGGTAAAGACTCAATGAGCTTAGCTAAACGTGGATCTAATTTTTCAACAGGCACATTGCCCAAACCACCACCATTTTCTTTGTTTGGCCCCACAGAGATCTTGGCCACTGTAGCTTCAAAACTTGAAGAATCCGCAGCAAATTGCTTTGCATATGGCACAGGGTCAACATTATCAGGATATACCATCAAGGCCAATTGTGTATCTGTTTTGGCAGTGAGCTGCTCTTTATTAGCATTATAGTAAGCCTCAACATCTTCAGGAGGAAGAACAATTTTGCGTCCCACCATCATGCCCATAAGCTTTTGGCGCACAATGGTTTTTTCAATTCTCTGACGCAATAAACCAGGCGTTAAACCCTCAGACTTAAGTTGCTTTTCAAAAGCAGCCTTAGAAAGATTGCTCTGTTGCATCATTTTAGCAAGTTCTGCGTCCACTTCTTGCTGTGTGGCAGTAATACCATTTTTTTCAGCTTCTCCAACCAATAAAGTTTCCACAATCAAATTTTCAAGCACAACCGCATAAATTTCTTTTACTTTCGATTTATTAGCAGAGTTTTTGGGGTCTATTCCGGCTCTGCGCAGTTCGGGCATGGCCGACTGCTGTACATCAAAATAAGAAATCATAGAACCGTTAACAACAGCAGCCACTTGATTTACTGTGGCTGCATGCGCGTTTGTGGAAAAGGCAAAAGAAGCCATAGTCATGGACAAAGCAACAAATAAGGTTAGAGAAAAACACAATATCTTTTTCACAAAAAACTCCTACTAGTGAAAAATTTGTTATTGGAGGTTGGTATATACATTACACAACACAAGATGGGAGAGTACATTTTTTTTTCAGAAGGCGCAATGCCAAAGAAACCACCCAAACCATATTGCCTAGACAATACCCAGACAGCCCACTGCAAAAGTCAAAATTTAAAATCTAAGAGCTAAGCAAATTATACCAGAATCTTAATGCGATAAAACAAAGTTTTTTACAAAAGAAGGTGCGTTCAACTATGCGTAACAGTAGCACAAAAATCTGATGTTTTTTCAATGACCTGTTATGAAGGATTATGCATTAATTTTAGCAAATTGAGAAATACTACGCTGCACCAAATATTCTGCAACGGTATATCTATATTTAAGAAAATGCGGCTTTTGCAAATGATTTTGCCAATGCCTAAAACTTTCCCATATTTCATAAATTACAATTCTATTTTTATTTTGAATATCTTCATAAAAAAGAAATTCTATAAAACCCTCTTCAAGACGAGCATGAGGAATAATCTCTGAAATTTCAGCCTTTACATTATCGGCACAACCTTCTTTAGCAATAAGCTCAACAATAACTGTTAAATGTTCTGACATACAGTACCTTTCTTCAATTATTTTTTATTTTCAATAACATAAACTGTGTCGGACATGAGAAGCTTCTTAAATTCCTCTTCGGACATGGGTTTTGCAAAATAATACCCTTGAGCGTAGTCACAACCAAGCTGTTTTAACCAATGCGCTTGCCCTGCCGTTTCCACACCTTCTGCCACAGTTTTGATATTAAGATTTTTTGCCATTTCAATAGTTTTCTTAACAACTATTTCATTTCTCTTATTTTCTTTACCCATGCCCAAAAAAGCTTTATCAAGCTTTAAAATATCTGTATCCATGGCACTTAAACGGTTTAATGAAGAAGCCCCAGTACCAAAGTCGTCAATGGAAACCACAAAACCAGCATCCTTCAATTCCTTAACTTTCCCCAAAGCAAATTCTTCAACCATGGCACTCTCAGTAACTTCAAGCTCAATCCTGCTAGTGTCAATTTCAAATTTATCAGCCAATTTTTTTAAATATGTGGCAATGCCATCTTCAAGCATGGTTCTTGCCGATAAATTAGCAGAAAGCAAAGGAATGTTCATTTTTGAACTATTTTCTTTAATAAATCTGCACACCTTCGTGAAAACATATATATCCAACTTGGCAATAAAGCCATTTTGTTCAAAAACAGGAATAAAGTCAGAAGGATACACAGTTTCTCCATCAGCTCCAATCCATCTTACAAGTCCTTCTGCTCCTTCTATTTTCAAAGTTTTAAAATTCACCTTTGGTTGAAAAATCAACTTAAATTCATTATCTCGAAGGGCTTTTTCCATTCTAAAAGTTATATTAAGCTTATGATTATATTCACGCATCATATGTTCATCAAAATAAAAATATGTCGTATCTACCGTGTCTTTACCTCTGTGCCTTGCAATATCTGCAAAATCAATCATAGAGTGGATTTTATCATTGCAATTTTGAATGACGTAAATCCCCACAGACAAACTTAGATGATAATTTTCGCCCAATACTTCTTCTGTACGTGGCAACACAAAATCATTGATAACAATATCAATATCTTTAGCATGTGACGTTTTACGAAAAACAACAAAATTATCAGCATAAATGCGGGATATCATACTTTTTTCAAGCAATAATGCTTCTTTAAGAGCATCTGCCATTACTTTAAGAACTTTTGTTGCATGGTCATAATTATAATATGTAGTAATGGTCTTAAAAGAATCTATGTCTATGGATAAAAATTCATATTCACCGGGTTCGGCTGTTTTTAATATTTCTTGTACATTACTTTCAAAAAACTTATGCGTTATAAAGCCAGTTAAGTCATCGTATTTAATCGCTTCAAGAACTTCTTTTCTTCTTTTATTTTTAAAAGAAATAATCATCAGCGAAGCAGATAAAGCAAGTAAAACTATAAAAATAAGTATTTCTATATAAAATACTTTTATCATAGCCGAAATTGTCAACTTAGGTGTAATATTAAGAGTTTGTCGAGTAGTTATTTCTGAAAAATCGCTTTTATTAGCATGATCTATTATTACATTAAATATTTCTACATAAGAAAAAGGAAGCTTTTTAGAAATTAAAATTTTGAATGGTATATGTATATTTGTACCAAGTATATCAAAATTTGAGGTAACAATCTTATTCACAAAATTTACACCAGCACTTGACATAAGAGCTGAGTGGATATGGCCGTCATGGTATGCCTTTATAAGTTCTTTGACATTACTATACACATTTATATTAGCATTTTTAAATTCTTTTGCTATATCGCCGTGTTCAAGGTAAACATAATTTAACACACCTATGGTGTCATCTCTGTCTTTTATGCCATCAATTAAAGATTTATTACCGTCTATTACAAGCATGAGCGGTAATCTCATATACTCTTCTGTTGTATAATAAAAATTATTTAAATGATCTTTCTCACCCACTAGTGAAAGAATCATATCAAATTCTTCATACTTGACACTGTCACTATCAGGAGAGTAAGGAATATAATTAATTAAAAAATCAAATTGTTTAGCTAGCAAATTTAGCACTTCCACATTAATACCGTCAGGAAGGCCATTTTCATTTGTATATTGTAAAGGAGGGTGATCTTCGATATAGCCCACCGTAAAAGTTTTACCACGCAAAGACTCAACTTCATTTCGGGTAAGATATCTACGACTTAGGGAATTGCTAAAATGTGATAAGTATGTCTCATGGAAGAAATTACCGTCAGTGCTGGTAAGTTTTGAAAAAGCTTCAAGCATTTTTGTGCGAAGTTCTTCATGTTTTTTATTAAAAACAAAATAAAAATTGAAATTTTCAAGATTAACTACAGAAAAATAATCCTTAAAAGCACCAAACAAATTACTCACTAAGTATAAATCAGCATCAATGGTATTATATTCAGAAGGAATGCTTCGTAAATATTTAATTTTTATATTATTTTCTCTGCAATATACATTAAGAGAATGTTCAAAGGGACTATCATAATAACTGGCGACAGTTTTCCCATCAAGGCTAGCTGGATCGTCGTAATAAGGAAAGCGTTCTCTGTCTTTAGTCACAAGCATAGCTTGAGCCATTCCAACGGCGTCGTGTGTAAACAGAAATTTTTGGTTTCTTTCGGGATTTTTAAGAATGGGTCCTGCAAAATCAATTTGACCACGTTCAAGAGATGAAAGCATGGCAGACCTAGTATCGAAAGGAAAATATATAAAATTAAAATTAGAATTTTTACTTAGTTCATTTAATATATTATATATGTATCCATGAGGCTGCTCAGCGCCATAATCACGAGCAATACCTACTCCAGTTACAAAACCAACTTTTACAATAATTTTATCTTTATTTTCAAGAGCATATGATTTTGAAACAAAGAGCAAAACAAAGTGCACCATTAAAATCAACAGTGTCATTGAAAGAGGAAAAGACTTCCTAGCTGGCGGAACAAACAACATAATAACCCTTAAAATGCAAAGCAAATAGAACAGAGCGAATAATTTTTAACTTTTCTACAGTCAAGTAAAATGCATTTTTTGGCATATACCCTGTACAACAAATTAAAGCAACTCATAAATTGAGGCATTTATACATTTTTTTTTACATAAAATATTCCTAGAAAATTTGAAAAAGAGCGCTATTCTTGATTTTGGGTCGCGCTGGCTATTGTTAACGCTTCAAAAGCCTCCGCACAATGAATTATTGTGCTGGAGGCTTAATATAGCACTAAAAAGCTAAATAAAACATATAAAAACCTATGAGTGCAATTAAAGCACCCATCGTGAATTTTAGAATATTACTAAGCTTATTATAGCGCTCACTTTGCGACATTTTTTGCACAAAACCTATGGAAGTTCCACAAACAACAGCCAAAATACCGTGACCGATGGAATAGAGTAAAAGCAAGATAATGCCCCAAGTGAAGCTGCCCTTGCCAGCCACCACTGCAAGCAAAGCAATCAAAACCGGAGTAGAACAAGGAGATGAGAAAATTCCCCCTAAAACACCGGCTATAAAAGCTCCAACATAACCTTTCCTCGTACTTTTATTAACCAAGAAGCTTGAAGGTATAAAGTCATATATTCCCCATACCTGAAGCGCCATGAGCATCATAAGTACGCCCAAGAATACATTCCATAAATCAGAAGAAGTACCCATTAAACTTCCGGCCATGGTGGCTATAAT
>CAYJHG010000062.1:0-7282 GCA_964369535.1 uncultured Desulfovibrionaceae bacterium | reverse complement strand
TCACACGCCCCGCAGCCGAGCCGTGCGGCATAAAAATACTTGCTTTTTGTTGTAGTTTTTGGGCTGTCCAAGCCACTCCGCGACCGTGATTGCCGTCGGTGGTAGAAGTAAAAACCAAATCTCCCAATTTTTGACGTGTGCTTGCATCGCAAAGATATGACGCACTCATGTGGGAAAAATCTTCCTGTAAAACACGGGCCAAATATCGCCCCATGGCATGCGATGCTCCAAGAACCTTAAAAGCTTTTAGCCCAAAGCGCGTGGATTCATCCTTAAGATAAAAATTTTTCAAGCCCAAATATTTTGCCAGCTGCGGCAAAGAATGCAAAGCTGTGGGGCTATATTCTGAAAAAGAGTCATGATACCTTTTGATTTCTTGCGCTTTTTCAAGGGTAAAATGCGTAAGGCTTTCGTCTAAGCCTTGCGAATGAAACACTTTTTTAGATTTTTGATTTTTATGAAAGAGTATGGACATTATTAACTCCATAAGAATTTAATTTTGTGCTTTATATCATCTTATACGCATACATGCAAACCCTCATACGCATTTCCACCACCCAAACACTTACAACATCACAATTAAAATACTATAATTTCGATAATTTAAACTTTTTTTATAAAACCTCTTAATTAAATGTAGTTTTTCTCTAGACAAAAAAGCTTTAATAGTTTAATACTTAAAATATGCATTAACAATTTTAACCAGATAGGGGGAAGCCATGTCTGCCGTTGAAGCAAGACCAATACCAAATTTGCGTGAACTTGGAAGCGAAGAAATTAGTGAATTAACTATGAAAATGATTCAATACCAAAGACAAGGACGTTATTTAGACGCAGAAGCCCTCGCAAATGAAGTGCCACTCTTGGCAGGTGTAGCAAATGTTATGAAAGAGCAAATGGGCATTGACGCTCTTATTAGATCCGGAAAAAACTTGTCCTTAGCTGTTAAGACTTATGGACCCGGCTGGCTCGAAAGTTAAAATTCGCTGAAAAAGCGCCATATACTTCGTCAGCAATAAAAACGCAGACGCCTTATGTATGTCTTGATACATAAGGCGCTTTGCTTTTTTATAAAATTGTCGCGTTACGCGCTTTTTTACATAATCCCATGGAATATTTTCTATAGCTCCAAAACATCGGTCGGCAAGTTTTCTTCAGTATATATTTCAAAGCCATGCTCATATAAAAGCTGTGCCCAAAGGCCATTGCCCTCTATGAGCTTTTTGGAAAATGTACCGTCATAGATATGCCCAAAGCCACAAGAAGGTGAGCGTGATTTTACAATAGCTTGTAAACACCCACTTTTGCGTGCTGCATCAAAAGCCAAGTGCGCACCTCTTTTAAAAGCCAAGGTATAATCAAGGCCTGCGGCATCGCAAATACAATTTCCTTGAATTTCAACAGGATTTCTTGGCGTAGGCAAACCTGCCAAAACCTCTGGGCACAGCGGCAAGGCTCGGCCTTCTTGCACAAGTCTGGCTACACACTCTTGCAAATTATGCCTTGCATCATAGCGACAAGGCACACCCGCGAGGCAAGCACTTACAACATATTGTATCATTATGCTTTAAAAAGCATTATATTGTACAAGGCTTTCTCTGCCAGGCTTTGGCAATGCTTGGCCTGGGTTTTTGGGCTTGCCAATATTTAAGACAGCCTTCACTTTTTTGCCCTTTGGAACATTCAATATTTTTTCCACACCCTTGCGTATTTCGCTGTAGGTGAAAATAAGGTCGTTCAAAACAGTGACATAACCAAGCCCTGTAACTGCCAACAACATATTTTCTGCGGCAACGCAGTAATTTTCCGTTTCAAAATTGCGACGCAATTTGTTGGGGATGTCTTCGGAAAGCAAATAAATGGCCAAAGGTGCCAAGGGCAGTTTTGTAACCTTTTGTAATTCAGCTAAAAGTGCCTTATCAGTAACAACCACATAAGAAGTTGTGCGCATATTAACGCCAGCCGGGGCGGCTATACCTGCATCAACTATGGCGTTAATGTGTTCTTGGCTGGGCATATCTTCAAGAAATTCCCCGCGATAAGAGTATCTTTGATTAATTGCGTCAAAAAGATCCATATACACCTCACTTGTATTGAGCATTAGAATAAATTACTTCTTTTGTATCCACTTATCTATGGCGCTGTACAGCAAAGCAGGCTTAAGGGGCTTGCTCAAATGGTCATTCATGCCATATTCAAAGCAAGTGTCTATATCGCCTTGCATGGCGTGCGCAGACATGGCCACAATGGGTATTTCAGCATATTTTTTGGTACTGCGAATTCTTGCAGTGGCAGTTAAGCCATCCATAACCGGCATTTGAATGTCCATAAGTATCAAGTCATATTCTCGTGTTTGCAGGCATTGCAAACCAATTTTTCCATTGCCTGCCACATCCACCGTATAACCACGACTTTTAAGCAACTCAACTACAATTAGCTGATTTACTTCGTTATCTTCTACAAGTAAAATCCTGCCTTCTTGAGCAGCTTTGTCTTTTGCTTGCTTGCTTAAAATAGCTTGCTCGGGATTATCTATGCGGCTTAAAGCTTCGATATGGCCAAGATCTTCTTCTGGCTCTACATCAGCTTGTTGTACAGCTTTTGCTTCTGTTTTTATCTTTGGCTTTGGCTTTGATTCTGCTTTAGGTGCTGGAGGTTCAGATACAAGCTTTGTTACCTTGGTTGCTTTTGTGGCCGCAATCGGCTTTGCCTCCGCTTCTGTTTTAGGCAAAGGAGCAGGCTTTGGAGCAGGGCTTAACTTTGGCTTTGATTTAGGCTCTTGCACAGGTTTTGCCATTGCTGCCCCTGTTTTAAGTGCAGGTTTTGCAGGAGCTTTTGGCGCAACGTTTTCTATGTTTTTAGCGTCTACTGTAAATGTAGCGGTGAAATAAAATGTGCTACCTTTATTTTTTTGCGATTTCACCCACACATCACCGTCCATGAGCTTGGCAATGCGTTTGGCAATGGCAAGGCCAAGGCCAGCGCCTGTATGTTTGCGTGTGAGCGAAGAATCCACTTGGGTAAAAGCCGAAAATATTTGCATACTTTGGCCTTTTGTCATGCCAATGCCGCTGTCTTCTATAGAGAAAATATATTGTATTTTGTCGCCGTGCTTTTCCGACGGGCTCACACTCACAGTGACATGCCCCTCTTCGGTGAATTTTTTAGCGTTATTTAATAAGTTAAAAAGAACCTGCTTTATACGCGTGGGGTCGCCAAGCAATTTATGAGGGGCTTCGGCAGGTGCAAAAATGTTAAATTCCAGATTTTTTTCTGCAAATTGCGGATTATAGATGAGCTTAACTTCGTCCACAATTTCATTAATATTAAAAGGCGCCGATTCTATTTCAAAATTGCCAGCATCTATATTTGAAAAATCCAATACATCATCAAGTAAGCCCAATAATTCATTGGCAGAGTTGATACCTTTTTCTACATAATTTTTTTGTGAAGTTTGCAAGGGTGTTTCATTAAGCACATGCAAAAGTCCCAACACGCCATTGAGTGGTGTGCGGATTTCATGGCTCATGGTGCCCAAGAATTGCGTTTTGGTTTGGGCATTTTGTTCTGCAATATCACGGGCAACGCGCAATTCTTGCTCAGCGGCTTTTATCTCTGCAAGTTTTACCTTCACATCGCGCAAATCACGCACATACGAAATAACAACTTCTTGCCCCTGCACAAAGGTGCGCTTAGAAGTCACTTCCACAGGAATGGGGTTACCACTAATATCATAAGTAACCAACTCTACAAGAGAATAACCTTCTTCAAATGCTTTGTTTATCATTTCTCTTGCAAGGGGTATGGTAGAAGTGCCGTCTGGTTGCACACGCGGAATAACTTTATAACGCGCAGAAAAATACGTTTCCTTATCTTCAAAACCATACATTTCCACAATGGCTTTATTGCATTCAATAAGCATATAGCTTTTGTCCCATACATTGATACCAAGTGGTGTTAAATCAAATATGGTCTGAATGCGTTCTTCGGAGTTTTGTATTTCTTTGATAAGCGCTTTCACATCGCGCAAATCGCGCAAATACGCCACCACAAGTTCTTCATTCCATGCGGTAATGCGCACCAAGGTTACTTCCAAAGGAATGGGCGTTTTGTCTTCTTGGTGGTGCATGGTAAATTGCACACGGTGATAGCCTTCTTCAAAGGCTTTGTTCACGCTTTTATTAATAATTTTTGCGGAACTTGTGCCATCTTCTTGTTTTTGAGGAACAACATTTAAAAAGTTCAACACAAAGCTGTGTATGTCTTCAAAGCCAAAAAGTCGCGCGGCTTCTAGGTTTGCATCACGCAAAGTAAGTTTTTTATCCCACAAATTAACGGCTATGGGTGCTGCGTCAAGTATGGCTCTCGTGCTTTCTTGTGTCTTTGAAATTTCTTGAATATGTCGGCTTATGCGTGAAAGGTCTTGCGTATAGCCAAGCACGCATTCTTCGTTGGCATAGGCTATTTTGCACAAAGTCACTTCGCAAGGTAAAATATTTCCCTTTGTATCCATATGCATCCATTTAAAATTGCAAAAACCCTTGCTAAAAGCTTGCTGCAAATGCTTTTTCATAAGCTTTTGCGAATTTTCGCCCAATTGCATTTTGGGGCACAAAGAAAAAAACTTTTTCTTAAATTCTTTTTTGTTGGAAACGCCAAAAATATTTGTTGCTCCAAGGCTGCAGTCAATAAGCTCTAATTTCTTTGACCAAATATGTATGATTAAAGGAGAAGAGTCCAACATTTCTTGGTCAAGACTTGAGATAACTTCTGCAACTTTGCTGTTTTCTGACGCAATGGCACTGGCCGATTCATAAGGATTTTTTTCCACAGGCTCTTTGAGCACATGTTCTATAAGTACGGCAGTTTCTGTTTTTTCTGCTTTTTCTTCAAGAGGATTGGCTTTTGTTGTGCTTATGAGTGTGTCTACAAAGTAGCAGGATATATAATAAGATTCATCTTTTTGCACCACATGAATAGAAATTTGGGCAGAGATGGGTTTGCCGTCTAAGGTTCGCAACATCCAAGGATATTGATACGAACCAAGCTCAATGGCTTTATCAATGAACTTTTGCAATACTTCAATAGAGTGTAAGCCATCTGGTTGATATTGCGGCATTACTTCTTCGGCACTTAAAGAGGTTATTTCCGCGCGCTCAGCCGGACTTAAACGATCTAATCCTATATACGCAGAAAAAGCTGCGTTAAAATACAGCCCTTCAAGCTTATCATTAAAACAAATTAAAGGCACAGGTATATCATTAAAAATATTAGGCAAAATTGACGAGGGCAAATTAGAAAATTGAGAATAATTTTGGGACATAATATACCTCTATAATCAAAAAAGTGATCCCATTTTGCGCTGGGCATGCCTTGTTCGCAAAAACATCCAAAACATACCCTAAAACTAAGGTATTGTTTTAAAATAAGATAAAAACTGTATTAAAAGCTAATTGGTATTTGACGATAACTTTTTCATTTTTTACTGTCAATAGCTGATGTGTGCTTTTTAGGGCATGATATTAGATATAAAAATACTATACGTCTTTTTACAACGTATAGTATTGAAAGTTGCTTTTATTGATACAAGTTTATTAAGCGCGCTTCAATTCCATGGCTTTCTTTAGCATCTCATCAGCCGTGGTCACAATTTTGCTGTTGGATTGAAAGCCGCGCTGGGTAACAATCATATTTACCATCTCTGAGGCCATGTCCACATTGGACACTTCTAAGGTATTGGCGTGCATGGTGGCATAATTTTCTGTGCCGGCCTTGCCCATATCCATGGTGCCAGATTCAGGAGTAGCCGAATAAAAATTGCTGCCTTCACGCCTTAAGCCGGCTTCACTGGTGAAACGACAAACAGGGATTTCATACAAATCTGCATCTTGTCCATTATTATAAGAACCCACCACGCGACCATCGTCTGTGATATTAAGATTGGTCAACAAGCCTTCGGTATAGCCGTCTTGCTCATTTAAAAACATGCTGTTGGAGCCAGCAGCCGCTGTAGTTGCAGAATGTGAGCGCTCCACATTGGTTAAACCCGGCAAAGCTAATTTATCTAAGCCCACATCGGCAGCAGAAGCTATCGCACCTGTATTTTGTTCGCCTACTATACCAAAATTTAAGCTTATATTTTGTTCATTCAAAGTAAATTGCGGCAAACCTTCTTCATAGGTGGCAGGTGTCCAATTGGCCAAGTCCTTAGGGTCGCCGCCGGAATTGGTAAAAGCCGACATATCAACAAGTTGCCCTGAAGCGTCAAAGGTCATGGTTCCGGCCATGAGCACTTCACCCGTGGGATTTTGCTCTGTAGGATTACCGGCTATAACAAATTCCATAATGTCATTGGGGGAAGCGTCTGGAGTTCCGTCCACATAAAGCGTCAGTGTTTGCCTTTCGCCATTGGCGTCAATAATGCTTAAATCTTGCGTGTAGCTGTATTGTGTTTTATCTAAGGCTGGCGCTTTTGTGCCGTCATAATTTTCAACCATACTAAAATATGGATTGGCAGCAGCCGGGTCGCTATCTTCTATGCTGCCAAAATTAAAGCCCAAATCCATATTAGAGGTAGCTTTTGCCGCCATGGGTGCAAAAGGATCGATTTGCACTTTACCAAGTTCGCCCAAGGAACCGTCTTCATTGATGGCATAAGCGCTCAGGGCTTCGCCGCCAGAAAGAGTGAGCACACCTTCGCTGTCAAAGCGAAAATTGCCTGCGCGGGTATAGAGCTCTTCGCCATCCACAGTGGTTACTTGAAAAAATCCTGTGCCTGAAAGAGCAAGGTCGGTGACAGATGAGCCTATTTCAAAAGCGCCTTGCTCAAAGGAAGTGCGCACAGTTTCCACTTGCACACCCATGCCCACTTGACCAAGAGCCACGGTGGAGCCTTCTTGCGCTTCCCAAGAATTGCCTGTCATACCTTGTGTTTCATACATAAGATCAGAAAACAAGGCTTGCTGCTGTTTAAAACCAACAGTGCTCACATTGGCAATGTTATTGGTGACCACATTCATGCCTTCGCTGAGGCTTTTCATGCCGGTGGCACCTGTATAAAGAGAAGTCATCATAAGCTTATCCTCCAAAAGTACAACACAAGGGAAATTTTTTCCCTAAAAACCTCAAAAAGAGGGCTGCACTAAGAAGTAAGCATATATTGTGCCAAAATGTTTTGTGTTAAGGAGCACAGCAAAAAGCATTGACAATGCACATGTTATGCACTAACTTTACACATACAGGAGAAAAACCATGGCCAATACAAATATCACTATTCGC
Organism: uncultured Desulfovibrionaceae bacterium; assembly: GCA_964369535.1. Taxonomy (GTDB): domain Bacteria; phylum Desulfobacterota; class Desulfovibrionia; order Desulfovibrionales; family Desulfovibrionaceae; genus CAYJAD01. Next base: position 4 of record CAYJHG010000062.1, on the reverse strand, counting down.
ATAG
>CAYJHG010000061.1:0-7293 GCA_964369535.1 uncultured Desulfovibrionaceae bacterium | reverse complement strand
CTTATTTTGTCGCTTGAATTTCTTGCAAACGAGGAAGGTTTTTCACAAACTGCAAAGCCATACGTAATTGATTATCCTTGGCCAAGCGGTCTATAATGTCTTCTTCTTCCTTGCTCAGCTTCTTTGTAGAAGATTTGCCAGTCTCATCTTTTTTGCTGTCTGCTTTTTCATCTTTCTTCTTGTCAGCATCTTTTTCAGATTTTGCCTTTACGTCTTTTTTGGTATCAGTCTTGCTTTCTTCCTTGGAAGAAGCGTCTTTTTTCTTGTTTTGTTTTTCTTTCTTTTCATTGGCGCCTTCAATATGCCGGCTTAGGTCTTTTTCGCGGACAATGCGCTTGCGAGCTTCGGCTGTGGCTTCATCCACCGGTTCAAAGGGCACTTCAATGTCAGGGGTAATGCCTTCGGCTTGAATGGAATTGCCATTAGGCGTATAATAAAGAGCCACTGTGATCTTTAAACCTGAACCATCAGCTAAGGGTATGATATTTTGCACAGAGCCTTTACCAAAGGTTTTTTCGCCTACTATGAGAGCGCGTTTATGGTCGCGTAAGGCTCCGGCCACAATTTCAGAAGCGGAAGCAGAGCCTGCATTGACGAGCACAACCAAGGGAACGGTCACATCATCACCTTGGTTTTTAGACGTATATCTGCGCACAGAAACCTTGCTTCTGCCACGGATGGAAACAATGTCTTTGCCACCGCTTAAGAAAGTATCGGCCACAGAAACTGCTTCGTCCACAAGCCCACCGGGATTATTGCGCATGTCTAATATCATGCCTTTAAGTGGTTTTTTTGTAGCTTTTTCAATGGCTTCGTGCAGGTCGTCTGTGGTGCGCTCTGAAAAACGGGTAATGCGCAACCAATGGTAGCCTTCTTCTAATTCAGCATCTTTAACGCTGATGAGTGGTATGGAATCACGAATGATTTTAAATGTTTTTGGTGTAGTGGCATTAAGCTGTTTAACGGTGAGCTCCACTTCAGAACCCTTGGGCCCACGAATGCGAGTCACCACTTCTTGCAGGGAAAGCTCTTGCGTGGGTTCATCGTCAATGCTTAGAATAATGTCGCCAGGCAAAAGCCCTGCGCGATAAGCCGGAGTATCTTCAATGGGAGAAACCACGGTCACTTGTCCATTTTCAGATGAAATTTCTATACCCACTCCGGTAAATTCGCCGGAAGTGTTTTCTTGCATTTCTTTATATTCATCTTCATCCATGTAGGTGGAATGCGGGTCAAGACCTTCGAGCATGCCTTCGATGGCATTTTCCATAAGTTCTTGACGGTCGGGATTGTTAACATAGTGGCGTTCAACAAGGTCAAGAACCTGACTGAAACGTCGTAAAGCTTCATACTTGTCCTCTTCTTCGGCCGCAAAAGCTGCGGGGGAAGCAAGACTTAATCCAAGTATGGCTATGGGAATAAAACGCGATAAACAGCGCATAGATAGCCTCCATATGTATAATAGCTCTAGTGAATACGCCTAATTGTTCATAAAGGCAAGATAATTATAGAGGAGAACGAAGGGCATTTCACATTTAATCGCATAAGGCTTGTTCTATGTCCTGTACGACACAAGCTATCATAAGCTAAAGCTGGGGCATAGGTAAATTGCGCCTTATTTTAGCTTATTCACATAGTTATATGGGGCAATCTTGCTATTGCATGCGAATATCTAAGCCCGTACTTTCATACTTCCAGTAGACAATTTTAGCCGGCACTTTGGCCAAATCAAAAACTAAGCGCGTACCATTTTTGTGTTCACCCACGCGCATATTGGAAACAAAGGGATTTTTCGTAACAGCTTTGACGGGTATATCCCAATGACCTATAAAGTCTAAGACCAATCTTTCGGGGTTAGACAGGCGCAAATAAGTATAGCGCGGCATGACATTGCCCATTAGGCGAACGGTAAACCATTTGCCGCGGCTAAACATGGTAAGTTCTTCAATACGTTTTTCACTGCTTGCGCTTTCCGTAGGTTTAGGAGTTTCTGTTACTTTTTCTGTGGTGCTTTCTTTGGTGGCTTCTTCTAATTCTTCTTTAATGGTGTTTTCGGCTTGTTCTGTATTATTGGTTGTTTGTTCCTCTTCGGGCGAATCTTGCGCAATGGGAGAGGGTATTTGTGCCACTTCTTCCACAGGGGCTTCTTCAGCTATAGGAGCTTCTTCGGTGTGCTCAGTTTGTTCTTCGGGGGCTTCAGGTTCGCTTGCAGCCATTTGAACAGGGGCGGCTGGGGGTGCTATGGGAGATGGCAAGATTACCGAAGCAGGGTCAAAGGGAGCAGCCAAAGGCTCTGGGGCTTCTTGGCTTAATTCACTGGCCAAGGTTTCTTGCCCTGGTTTTAATGGTGCATTGTCTGGAGCAATGGGAGAGGGCATTGCAGATGTATTTGCTGAAACTTTTGCATGTGGTGTTTCTTGTAAAGTATTTGTGTTTTCGGCTGTATCAGATTGCTGGTTCAACGAAGGCCCTGCTGCGTATTCATTGTACATGATAAGGCCCATTCCAAGGACAATAACCGAAACAATGGTGATGGCAATATGCTTGTTCATTGGTGCTCCATAAATATATATAAGTTTTTTAATCGTCATGTAACAATAAACCTTAACCTAGCAGATAAAGAAAAAATTGAAAAGATAAAATATATATAGATTACATTGAAAAAAAGCTTATTTCGTTGATTTTAAAGTATAAAAATCATGTGAGCGGTTTTGGGACAGGTTTTTTTATGGACGCAAATGCTGTGCAAAGTGCTGCACAGATACCCAAATAACTGTACATGTGATTGCCGCTTAAGGCAGCACTGAAACCAAAACCGCCGCCCACGGCCATGGCTGCCGCCATGATGTTTGGGCGTATGGCACAGCGATTGTGTAAGAACATGCCCACAAAAACAGGCGCCACAACACCACACACATATATGTCGTTGGCCATGAGTAAGAGGTGTAAAATACCCTTGCCCGAAAGGGCTAATAGTATGCTGCTCAAACCTATGCCCAGTGTGCAAATACGGCATGCTGCAAGACTTTTTTTGCGTAAAACGTCATTGCTGGCAATGGTGGCGGCCGTGATGAGGCTTGAATCTGCCGAAGAGATAATAGCGCTAAAAATACCCAAAAATGCCAATATACTGGCCCAAGGGGGAAGGTGTTGAAATAACACTGTGGTGAGCACTTTTTCTGGCGCTGTGGTGGTAAGTTCCGGACTTATAAAAGCACGACTTATGAGACCAAGCAACACTATGCATATGGCAGTAAAAAGTAACCAAACAACAGCAAGGGCAGCACCGCGTTTAGCAGTTTGACCATTTTTGGCGCTGTATAATCTTCCAAAAAGCATGGGGCAAACCACATAACTGCCACCAAGTATGAGCATAAAATAACTAAATTTACTTAAGGGAAAAGCCTCATTAACAAATTCTATTTCCACCATATGCAAGGGATTTTGCAGGCCGCCTTCATGAATTTGCATAAAAAGTAAAAAAATACACACAAAAATAGCTAACATGAGCAGAATATATTGCACCATATCACTTTTGATAATGGCAGCTTGCCCGCCAATGCAAGCATATATAATAACTATGCTTGCCCCAAGCAAAAGAGCAAGGGTTGCGTGGTCAATATGTAAAAGGCTTGTGGCCAAAGGTGTCGGAAGAGCGTCTATGACTTCAGGAATGAATGGAACAATAATGGCGCCCATGGCGCTAAATTGAGCTGAAGTTATGGCAATCCAAGCTAAAATAATAATGATAGAGGCCAAAGGACGCGAAGGCGCGCCAAGGTAGGTGTCTATCATTTCAGGTAAGGTATAGGCATTGCTTTGGCGTGCTTTTGTGGCCAAAAAAAACGTTAATATGCAAAGGCCAAGGGCGCCGCTGCCAAGCCACCAGAAAGCCGGAGTACCCACTTGCCAAGCAAGACCCGCCATACCAAGAGTGGCTGAACCGCCAACGCAAGAAGCCACTATGGAAAAGGCCACAGCTAGGGTAGAGGATTGCCTATTGTTCACAAAAAAAGCTTCGGTGTTGGTAGCGCTTTTTGTGTGTTGATCATAATAAGCTAGAAAGCAAAGAAAAAATGCATAAAGTAATAACCAAATCATTGAGTGTGTACTCCACATTGTATGGCTGTGTATATGGCCGAAGTTAATTGTTTGCAGTGTGAAGGTGTGGCCACATAGGGCGGCATAACATATATGAGACGAGAAAAAGGGCGTATCCACACATTTTTTTCTATAAAAAATGCTTGCAAGGCCGCCACATTGACAGGTTTTTCCATTTCTACCACGCCAATGGCGCCAAGCACACGCACATGGGCGACTCCTTCTAGGTTTATGCAAGGGGCAAGGCCATGACGCAATGCTTTTTCTATAGAGGCCACCTGCTCTTGCCACATGTTTTTTGCAAAAATATTGAGCGAAGCGTGAGCCACAGCACAAGCTAAGGCATTACCCATAAATGTTGGGCCGTGCATGAACACTTGATCATGGGCGCATATGCCTTGGGCCACATCTTCTGTGCATATGCTGGCCGCAAGACTGAGAACGCCGCCTGTGAGCGCTTTACCCACACAGCAAATGTCAGGAGCCACTGCAGCCCATTCTGCGGCAAATAATTTGCCGGTGCGGCCAAAGCCCGTGGCGATTTCGTCAAAAATAAGAAGTACATCATGGGCAAGGCAAAGTTCTTTCACTTTTCGTAAATAGCGCGGGTCATAAAACCACATGCCACCAGCCCCTTGCACAATGGGTTCTACAATAAAGGCCGCCAAGTGTTTCCCATGTGTGGCGAAGGCTTCTTCCAAAGGTGTTAAGCAAGCAGGGTCAAAGGGGGCAGAAATGTCGCCTGTAAAAGCGCATGCCGGACGCGGAATAAATATGTGCTTTGGCAGCACTTTATTAAAAAGCTTATGCATGCCATTGACGGGATCGCACACACTCATAGCACCTAAGGTATCGCCATAATAACCACCGCGCGGACTTAAGAATAAAGTGCGCTGACTTTGGCCGCGCCCTTGCTGGTATTGCAAGGCCATTTTTAAGGCCACTTCAACGGCCACAGAACCAGAGTCTGCCCAAAAGATTTTTTGCAAGGCTTGCAAAGGGGCGCAATTTTTGTGCAATAAGTGCAGAAGTATTTTACCTGCTGCTACAGCCGGCTTGTGGGTAAGTCCGCCAAACATAATGTGCGGCATTTTGTGTATTTGCTTTTGGGCTGCTTGGAGGAGATCTTTTTGCCCGTAGCCGTGCACAGCGCACCACCACGAGGACATGCCGTCTATAAGAGGCTCTTTTTTATGGCGTAAATATATATGCATGCCCTTTGCATGGCTCACTTCATGCACAGGCAAAGGATCTATGGCCGAAGTATAGGGATGCCAAAGATGCGTTTTATCCCAAGCGGCTATGTCTTCATTCTTACTTGGTGCTGGGCAAAGATGTTCGTGGAAATATGTGTGCAAAAACTTTTGGGCCAATGGTTTTAAAGTCTGAGCTGCTGTTTCTAAAGCTTGGATATTTTCTTCAGCACAAAAATCTTGTGCATGTTCTATGTATGGCAAAGTATATAGGGGAATGCGCTCACAGTAATTTTGCAAAAAATCTATATTGTCTCGGCGTATAAGCGCTTCTTTCAAATCATTATCGGGTGTTTTTTGGGTGCACACAAGGGCGGCAATGCTGAGTTTGCGCTTTTGTAATACTTCTAAGGTAAGTAAAGTGTGGTTTAAAGCGCCAAGGCCATTTTCCATAACCACAAGCACTGGAAGATCCAAGGCTTGCATAAGATCAAGGCTTGTTTCGCAGTGATTTAAAGGCACATATACACCGCCTGCCCCTTCTATGAGCAAAGGCGCATTGTTTGCTTGTGCACTGCAAGCGGTGATTTCTGCAAGTAATTGTTGCACGCTCATATGCATATGCTCTTCTTGAGCGGCCAAGTGCGGCGAAGCAGCCAAGGCAAAATGGTGCAAAGTTCTTGGTTGTAATGAAGGGGCAACAGACCAAGAGGCCAAGGCTTTGGCATATAAAGCGCTGTCACCATAGGCAAAAGGCGGAGCTTCATTGTGCTTTATGGTGCCTGTTTGTATGGCTTTTATGGCCAAACATGGGCTTGAAATTGACCAAAGTGCTCTTGCAAGGGCGGCAGTCACCAGAGTTTTGCCCACATCTGTGCCTGTGCCGCTTATGAAAATACCCCTTAGCATGTTATGGGTTCCAGTCTGCATTGCTTAAGCATAAGCAAATCGTCTTCAATGCCAAAACCATTGGTGGTCAAATAATTTCCGGTCATGAGTGCATTGGCGCCGGCGGCAAATATGTCTGCTTGTCTTGCGGCAAGAACTAAAGGGCGTCCGCCGCAAATGCGCAAGGTGGCCTTGGGCAAAATATGGCGGAAAATGGCAATAATGCGCAAAGCTTCTGCTGCTTCCAAAGGTTTTTGCTTGGCCAGAGGAGTTCCGGCATGAGGATGTAAAAAATTTATGGGAATATTCTCAATATGGTTTTCGCGCAGTGTGAAGGCAAAATCTATGCGATCTTGCCACGTTTCGCCCAGACCAAAAAGACCTCCTGCGCACACTTCTAAAGGTGTATTTTGAGCGCGAGTAACGGTGGCTAAACGGGCTTCAAAACTTTGGGTACTGCAAATTTTGGGATAGAATGCTGGGCTTGATTCAAGATTGTGGTGAAAACGGGTAAGTCCTGCCATTTTAAGCATATCAAGACTTTTTTGCGGCAATTTACCCAAAGAAGCACAAAGGCGCCCTTGCCAATGCTCCGGTAAATTTTTAATAATATGAGCTATGCTTTGCACATCAGCTTCTTGCAAAGCGCAGCCACTGGTTACAATACCCACGCGACGCAAGGGATATTCTTTAAGGCTATCAAGGCGGTCTTGTATTTCTTTGTGGCTTAAAAGGGCAAATGTGGGGGCTGTGGTATTGTGGTGTAAGCTTTGCGAGCAAAAGGCGCAATCCATGGGGCAATGCCCACTGCGCGCATTGATAATGGCGCATAACTCTATGTGTGCACCAAAGTTTTTTTGGCGCAGAGCTGTGGCAGAGGCAAAAAGCTCTGCTTCTGGCATGTGTACAAGCTCTAAGGCTTGTTTTTTGGTATAGGGGGTGGACATAGAGTTATATTCCTGTAAAAACAAAAAACTAGAGGCTTATAAACTATGTTTTTTTAAGGTGCAAGTCTTATAAATGCCGCACAAAAATAAAGGCGAGCGCTTTGGAAAAAGCACCCGCCTTATGTTTACTTATAAATATAAAAACTATTTAAAGGCTTTTTCAA
>CAYJHG010000060.1:0-7432 GCA_964369535.1 uncultured Desulfovibrionaceae bacterium | reverse complement strand
GCGCATGAATATTAACGTGCTCTTTGTCATTGGCGGCGACGGCACCATGAAGGCTGCCTCTGTTATCTACAAAGAAGTGCAAGAACGAAATTTGCGCATATCTGTTATTGGCATACCCAAAACCATTGATAATGATATAAATTTTGTTTCTCAATCCTTTGGTTTTGACACAGCGGTAGACAAGGCCACAGAAGCTATTCAATCAGCCCATACCGAAGCCAGATGTGTGCCCAATGGTATTGGTATGGTTAAACTTATGGGGCGAGAATCAGGCTTCATTGCATCGCAAGCCACTTTGGCCTTAAAAGAAGTAAACTTTGTGCTCATTCCAGAAGCGCCTTTTACTTTACATGGAGAAAATGGCCTATTACCGGCTCTTGAACAGCGCCTTTTAGAGCGTAAACATGCGGTTATTGTGGTGGCAGAAGGGGCTGGGCAGCACCTAATGCAAAAGGAAGAAAGCACTGACGCTTCCGGCAATCGTAAACTTGGCGATATTTGCAGTTTGCTAAAAAAAGAAATCCAAAGCTATTTTAAAGAGCGTAACTTTCCGCACGTTATGAAAGTTATTGACCCAAGTTATATGATACGCTCTGTGCCTGCTAATGGAAATGACCGTGTTTATTGCGGTTTTCTAGGGCAAAATGCTGTGCATGCGGCCATGGCCGGACGCACCAATATGGTGGTGGCCAAATTACAAGACCGCTTTGTACATTTGCCGCTGGATCTAGTGACCATGAAGCGACGTAAATTAAATATCTACTCAGACTTATGGCGCGCTGTGCTTGAATCTACAGGGCAAGGCACTCTTAAAGGCATGCAGCCCACTGAAAGATAGCATAAAACTCTGTAAAAAAAATTTTTATAGAAAAAATAATCTGACAATGCAGATTGCACTTTTCAGCAGCTGTTAGGATATGCCATGGCTCATGCACCCCGTATGCAACAAATAAAGGCTTCGGCCGGTTCTGGGAAAACTTATGAAATTACTCAACAATTCCTTGAGCTTTTAGCCAAAGCAAGACTTCGAGCACACACACCTTTTTGTGGCCTTGTGAACCATAGTCAGGCTGCACAAAAAGAAAGTGCTCCCCCTCTCTATTTTGGCGATATTTTGGCCATTACCTTCACCAATGCCGCCGCTCAAGAGATGAAAGACCGCATCATGGGAAATTTGAAAAAAATTGCCCTTGATCTAGAAAAGCACCCAAGTATTGATAAAGACACGGCAAAACAATGGGTGCAGACCATTTTACGCCAGTACGGTGCCCTTAATGTGCGCACCATAGACAGTCTTTTGCATCTCATTGTGCGTACAGCTGCCCTTGATTTAGAACTTCCGCCGGATTTTGAAAGTGCCTTTGCCACAGAAGAAGTGCTCACCCCCATATTTGAAAATTTGCTCGAACAAATATGGCATGACGAAGGCACAGAAAAAAGCCCTGTGGAGCATGTGCTGGAAAACGTCTGCAAAACTCTGCTTTTTCGCGAAAAAAGTAAAGGCTTTGCCACAGGCGCGCGTATTCACCATGCCTTAGCATTGCTCATAGAAATGGCTTTCACCGAAGGTTTGCCTCCTTTAAGTTCCGTAGCAGAAATACAAAGTGTCTTGGACAAAAAAACTACTGCCTATAGCACCGCCGCAAGTACCTTACTTAACAGCATAACACAAGAAAATATAAGCCTACACGCTCAAGCCGCCAAAGTTTTTCAGCTTTGCGCAGAAGGCGACACCCATGTGCTTGGTAGTGCCTATTTGCGCAAAGAAACGTGCCGCGATTGTGCTTTAAAAAAATCTAAAGATGCGATTACCGACGAAATAGAGCAATACTATCACGATCTTTGCCAAAAATCGGCCGATCTTGCCCGAAATGGCACCTTACTGCATAAAAGCATAGAATATATACCTTTTGTCGAGTTAACAAAAATAATTTTTCAAAATATTCAATCGTTCCAGCAAAGAGAGCGCGTGGTTTTGGCCGCCATCATACCGCTTTTGGCACAAAGAATACTTTCTTTGGAATACGGTGTTCCCACAGCACTTTGCCGCCTTGGCAGCCGCATACAGCACATTATGCTGGACGAATTCCAAGATACCAACCGCCTACAATGGAAAGCCTTAAGTCCACTCTTGGAGGAAAGCCTTTCTCGCGGCGGTTCTCTCACCTGGGTGGGAGATGTAAAACAGGCCATTTATGGCTGGCGTGGTGGTGACGCCGAACTTTTTGATGCCGTATGCCACACCAAAGAACTCACCCAAATGGTGGATAAAGTAGAACAAAAAAATCTGCCCACCAATTGGCGAAGCCGTCAAAGCGTTGTAAATACAAACAATACCCTTTTTACTGCCCTTCAAGATACCGACACTGCCTTGGAGGTGCTCACAGCCATGCTTGCCCAAGATTGCCCCCCAGAAATCTTGCAAAAGGCCGCGCAAAAATTGAGCCTAGCTTTTAGCGATGCCAAGCAAAATATTCGCCCCGATTATGCCACAGAAGGGGACATGGGCGGCTATGTGAGCATGCAAAACATTGGTGCCGAAGATTCTGCAGAATTGGAAGAAAATGTGCGCGAAGCCCTACACGCTCGCCTCAAAAAAGACCTTGGCCAGCGTCGCTCGTGGGGTGAAATTACCATTTTAACCCGCTCCAATGAGGCGGCCTCTAAAGTTTCTGCATGGCTCATGGAATGGCAAGTACCCGCCATTACAGAAAATAGCCTTTTGCTCGGCGCGCACCCTCTTATTAATGAAACCATTGCCTTATTACAATTTTTAGATTGCCCCCAAGACAATTTAGCTTTTTGGACCATACTCAGTGGTAGCATCTTGGCAGAAACGCCGCACACATCACGCCCCCCCATGCACGAACTTTTGACTTGGGCTCTGGAAAGCCAAAGCTCTTTTTTACACACAAGCTTCAAAGAACTTTGGCCAGATTTTTGGCAAGAAATATTTGACCCTTTCTATGCCAGCAACAGTTTGCTCAGTCCTTACAATTGTGTGCAAGAGTGGTTCCGCATTTTACGCGTGCAAGAGCGTTTTCCTGAAGCTAAAACCTTTTTGCGGCGCTTTTTAGAAGTGGTACATGCCGCCGAAGGTCGTGGATGTTATTCATTAAGTACTTTTTTACATCACTGGCAAGAACACGGCGACAAAGAAAAAGCCCCCATGCCTGACCATATTGATGCCGTGCGCATTATGACCATACACAAATCAAAAGGTTTACAATTCAAAGTAGTTATTATTCCTTGGCTCAGCTTCACACAAAAAGACGCCAGAAAACCCATCTTCTTTGAAATGGAAGGTTTGCAATTACTTGCCCCTTGCTGCAAAGAAATGGGTACTATTTTTTACGAACAACAAGCTGACAATGCCATAGAAGCTTTAAACACTTTGTATGTGGCCTGCACACGAGCAGAAGAAGAATTACATATTTTCCACACCCATACGGAAAAACTATTGCGAATGCGCAATTTGGCTTGCGGCCTTGAAGTGTTGCTGCCCAAAAGTGGCTTTGCCTTGCCCTATATTTCCGGCATGCCCATAAGCACGAAGAGTGACACAGACACTCATCCGCAACCCATTGCAGATACAAGCAATATTTTCGCAACATCTACAGGGAAAACGCTGCCAGCATCCGCAGAAATAAACCAAGAAAAACCCATGCAATGGCTACCGCGCTTAAAAATTTATCGCAATCCTTTACAAAATTTACTGCCTCCTGAAACTTTGTCGGAGCAAGATAAAGCCGGTGCAAACTTATCAGCACATGTGCGCGGCACCCTCTTGCATCGCTGCTTGGAGTATTTTATAAGTCGCGGCCCAGAACATGCGGAAGAAGATGCCAAGCGTGCCGTTCAATTGGGTTTGCATGTGGCAGCTTTGCCACCTTCTTTTACCCAAAGTCAGCATAAAGCACTGCGCGACGAATTTGTCTGTGCTATAACTTGGTATGCCACTTTGCCAGGCATTGCCCTGTGGAGCAAATACGCTTTGCCCGAGCACAGCATACTCGATGCAGACAATAAGTCATACAGAGTGGATGCTTTAATTCCGCCTCGTGAAGGCTTTGGCTGGCGAGCCATTGACTATAAAACGGGACAAGAATATGAAAAAAATCATACTCAAATGCAACAATATCTTACCCTTTTAGACGCGCTGCCCTTTACGCATGAAAAGCCCTTACCTCCAAGCCAAGGCATGCTCATCTATCTTGACACACAAGAATGCTGCAGCATGAATTCTAAGGGTAAAATATTATATGCACCTGAACCCATATGGCAAATAGAGGAATAAGCATGGCACATCCCTTTGCAATTTTTCCGTGGCATCGCCCTTTTTTGCCCGATTTACTCCAGCATATTTGCCAAATAAGCCGGCATGCGCCGGGAAGATCGGTCATCATTATTCCCCATAATAGGCCGCGCCGCTATTTATTAGATATTTTAGAAAAAAACCCACATTTGCAGCGCCCAACACTTTTGCCACGCATCATGACCGTTTCTGAAACACTCAAATATTTTGGTAACCAACAGCATATACCAAAGCGCGAAGCCTTGCTTTTGGACAGCGTGCATATTTTACATAATTGCGTGCAAAACTTAGCAAAACAAGGCTCATATGTTGAAATTTCAGAGCATTTTTCGCGCATGGACTTGGGCCAATTCTTACCTTGGGGCACCAGACTCTACAAGCTTTTTGAAGAATGCATGAAGCAACTTGTGCCTGTAAAAGACATGCTCTATACAGAGGGCGATGTTTCGGCTAAAGCCGCAGCACTTTTAGGAGCTCTTAGCCAAATATATTCTAGCTATACGGCAGAGCTTATGCGGCAAGAACTCACCACCCAAGGTTTAGCCACATTGCTCACAGCTACATATATACAAAAAAAAGGCGCAGATTACATTCCGCCAACTCTGCTTACACCACAAGAAGCAGAAAATGTGCATGTTTTCATTGCAGGACTCACAGCTCTGACCCAAGGTGAGCACGTTCTCTTACAATCCCTTTGGCATAAAGGCGCGCATATATGCCTGCATACCGATCCACTCATGGTCCATGCGGACACAAGGGCTCAATGCCACGCGGCTTGCATAGACCACGCCCACTGGATAAAAGCTTGGCAGGCAACGTGCTTTATTCCCGACTTTTGCCAGCATACGACGGAACAACCACTAAAAGACCAAGAACATACACAAAAAATATCCTTTTTTGCCGGCTATGACGTGCATTCACAGCTTTTGGCCGTACAAGAAAGCTTGCAAGAGCACAGCATCCATGAAACCGACAATACAGACACGGCCATTGTACTAACAAGCCCTCATTTGCTCATGCCCACTTTGCACCATTTGCCCAGTGAAAATTTCAACGTATCCATGGGGTATCCTTTAAATAAATCATCACTTTTCGGGCTCATAGAAAATATTTTTCACATGCATACAGGGGCACGTCCGCTTTTAACCAAGGAAAGCATAAAGCATCCATACCTTTACCATTGGCGCTCTGTGCTTCAGTGCTTACGCCATCCCTATATACGCAAATTAGCAAGCCCTGCACCAACCGAAGATGTAATACAAAATTCCAGCTTGATGCCATTGATTTTTCGCATGGAAAAAATATTACGCGAAGGCCAGCGCTACGCCCATCCTTACACCCTATTGCAGCGCGCCCTTGAAGATGCAGACATGGAAAAAACAGCAGATATTCAAGAACACAAGGTCTTATTTGAAAAACTTTTCCAGTGTATTTTTGATAATTTCCATGCGGCCGAAAGCACAGAAAGCATGGCCAAAGCTCTCTTTGAATTGGGCAACTTTTTGCTGGAACACGCTCGCACCGCTTTGGAGCAATCCCCCCTTGATGCCGAAAGCCTGTTCAGACTTATGCAGCATGTATTGCCTTCTTTAACAATGCCCTCCATTGCGCAGGAAAGCTTACCACAAAATATTCTTTTTGCTCTAAGCCGTGAACTCATTGCCGCAGAACGCGTGCCCTTTGAGGCCTATCCCCTCACAGGTTTGCAAGTGCTTGGCATGCTTGAAACTCGCCTTTTACACTTTAGGCGTGTGCTCATTGTGGACGCCACCGACGACACCTTGCCTGGCTTTTCTGCAGAAGACCCCTTGTTGCCAGACGCTCTGCGCCAAATCATAGGCTTACCCAGTGCCGAGCAACGCGAAAGAGTTTTTGCCCATACCCTGTATCGCTTGCTGGCTTCAGCCAAAGAAGTGCATTTTTTTTGGCAAGAAGGTGCACAAAGCTCCGCCCTTTTTGATGGCAAAAAAAGCCGCAGCCGTTTTGTAGACAATTACATCTGGCAAGAAGAACAAAAAGCAGGGCGCATTATAGAAAATGGCCAAGCTCCCCTGCATACAGCACCTTGCCCCGTACATCCCATTGAGCAAGAGCCTGTGCCCTTGCCCACCAATGAAGCTTTACAACAAAAAATACACGCTCTTTTGTGCCAAGGAATTTCACCCTCAAAAATAGACACTTACTTACAATGCCCGCAGCGTTTTGCTTGGGCATATGTATATAATTTACAGCCCTTACAAGAAGTGAATGAAGGACACGACCCAGCAAAAGTGGGCACACTCATCCATCAAGCCTTGCACAAAATCTATGAACCATGGCTTGGGCAAGATGTGCATAGAGAAAACATAAACCGAGAACATGTGCAAGATTGTTGGAATGATTGCTTTAATGATGGTAAATTAAAAGAAGTTTTACCACCGGACAGCCTTATGATGCTTAAACTGGCAGGCCCGCACAGGCTCATGCTCTTTATACAAAATCAACCGGAAATAACACACATTCTTGATTTAGAAAAAGACATCACTGCCCCACTCATCATAGAAAAAAACAAGTGCAGCCCTCAAAGCCATACTTTTATGCTTAAAGGAAGGCTGGATCGCGTAGATCTAAGATGGATTAATGACCAAAAAAGTATTGTTGTTTTAGACTACAAAACCGGAAAAATAGCTCTTCCGCCCTTGGGTGTTTGGGAAAACCATGAGCTTTGGCAAAATATACAACTTTGGACCCCTAAAAGCGCAAATAGCGACGCAATTTTAGAAGACGTGGCCACGGCCTTTACCTCCTTACAGCTACCGTGTTATATGTATTTGTGTAAGGAGTATTATACCCAAAGGGTGGGTGATGCTGCCTTGGTAAATTTGGCTGAAAATGGCAAAGAATTTTTTCTTCTAAGGGCAGACATGGATGAAAAAATGCGTGAAGACATAATAAATACACGCATAGAGCAAGTGCTCAGCTTTGTGCTGAGCCATATGCACAGTGCCACAAGCTTTATGCCACGCCAAGGCGATCACTGCCAATTTTGCCCCTATGCCACATTATGTCATAAATAAAAACATGGAAAATATATGAACTATCTTTTTGTGCACCACAACTTCCCGGCTCAATTTCATA
>CAYJHG010000059.1:0-7598 GCA_964369535.1 uncultured Desulfovibrionaceae bacterium | reverse complement strand
AATGCGCAAATGCCTAGTTGTAAAAAACACCCGCTGCCAAGAGCAGCGGGTGTTTTTTGCTTTTTACATTCTTGTGGCCTTGCTCACTTCTGCCAAGCGGGCTGTCACAGCTCCAGCGCCTTCAGGGCTTGTTAAAACTGTGGCCAGATGTTCTACAATTTTTTGGTCATAGGCTGTGGAATTTTTGCGTAAAATATCAAGAGCCGTGTCTATGGGAAGGCTTGCTCTAAATGCTCTTGGGCTGGCCATGGCGCAAAAAGCATTGACCACACCAAGCACGCGGCCATGTAGGCCAATGGCTTCATCTTTAAGGTGATTAGGGCCACCGCTTCCATCAAGTTTTTCGTTCATTTGTAGCACTGCCATGGGCACAGGCGATCCAAAGTCAATAGTATTTAAGATGTTAAAGGCATATTCCGGAATGCGCGCCAATTCTGCTTGTTCTTCAGGTGTGAGTTTGTCGGTTTTGGACAATAAGTCACGCGGCACAAAGATACGACCGATTTGCGAAAGTACGGCGGCTGTGCTTAATGTGTCCTTATCTCTGCCTTCAAGAGCCATGTCTTCAGCCAAAAATTCTACCAATTGGCGCATAAGGCTTGAGTGCCCGGCAAGATAGGGGTCAACCCTTTCGATGGTGCCCACAAGGGCTTCGATGGTGCTCATTTGCTGCTTATTGCGTTTTTCGCTGTTTTTGCGGAATTCTGTAATATCTTGCATTGTTATAACGGCAGCCGTTGTATCTTCTTCGTCAGGGTTTTTATCCTCAAAGGGGAAGAGGGTGGCGCGGAAAAGTCTTTCTTCGTTTTGTAATGGCAAAATGAGTTCAATGGTTTTTGACGCACCGGATTTAGACACATCGGCCACAGCTTGCTGTATTTGCAAGGCAACTTTTTCTGGCACAATTTGGTGTAAATTGCTGTCTTGCAATTCTTCTTCAGGTTTGCCCACAATATTGGCAAAGGCGCGGTTGACCACATGCAATTTGCCGCTAACATCGGCCATAATAAGGCCTACGTCCAAAGAAATATTAATACTGTCCAAAAGGTGCTTTTGTTTACGGATAACTTGGTATAATTGACTGAATCTTTTTGCAACAGAAGCTTGTTCACGTCCTATGATAATCCACCAGACAAGGGCAAACATGAGCAAAACACTTAAGCACAAAAAGGCTCCGGCGCCGTATATAAGGTTAAAAGCGCGATTGAGTTGTATGTCCACAATATGCGAGGGAATTTCTTCCACCACTAGCCATTCAAGACCAGACACACGAACTCCTAGCGAATAAACTTGTTCATTCCCATTTACGGAAATACGGTTACCAAAGGGAATGTCTGTGGCTTCTGGAGCAATTTGTATATCATTTGGCAAGTCGCGTATGCTGTCGGGGCGAACAACCTCCCAATCACTGCCGTTAAATTGCAAAATATTTGCCACAATTTCTTGGCCTGAGCTTTCGCTCAAGTTCAAAAAACTGCTCAATTGCCCAGTAACAGGAAGGGTGATCAAAAAAGCGGCAACACTTTTGGTTTCGCCGGCATCTATTTGGGCAGGCATGAGCGGTGCCACATAATCAAGCACCATGCCAGTGGCTGTATTGCGCACGGGAGCATATTTTATTTTGTTGCTTTTCACCGCTTCTTGTACAGTCAAGATTTGGTCTTGATGCATGGGAATGGGGCGCGGTTGAGGAGAGAGCAAAATATTACCAAGGGGACTTACAAGTCGTGCATCTTGCAGGCCGTTGTAAGTCATAAAGTCTTGTAATGTTGTACGAATAAGTGGTACAAACTCCGAAAGATACGACATGTCTTCATGGGGAGATACAGCGCTTTCTGGATCATTGAGTTTGCTTACTTCGTTAATGTCCATGGAGGCTATGTCTTGTGCATAGAGTTGGAATGTGGCTGAGTCGCTTATGCGGCTTGCCTGTTCTTCAAGTCCCATACCCCAAAGTTTAATAGTTTCTGCCGAAGAACTGGCATTGAGCTGTAGCCTTTCTTTTTGGTTGGCAAGAATGTCTGTTTTTTGGGTAGTATAAAATGTCTGACACAGCAATATTGTAACACCACAAAATGCAATGACAACAGCACTGAATAAGGCCAGGCGTGTTTTTTTCTTCATTCCTTCAGTATTATTTGTCATTGTTGTACCGCTTTCACCGAACATATGCTTCTCCCTCTCAGATTGTTGAAAAAGTGCAAATTGCTTTAGATTATTTTTTTTCAAGGCATAGAGTTTAAATATTCCTATGCTTTCTTAAAAAACAATCCTCCTTCCGTTTTACATTTTTTGAACAGCCTGTATAAATTGATATTTTGCTTTATAGTAAAAAGTGTTGTTTCAGTTAAATATTCTAACGAGCTGTTAAATCATTTTTTTTTCTTGGGCATGACATGCATCCATCTGTTTTTCTCATTGATCGAATACTGTGGAATGTAGTGGCGTATACGAGAATGAGAAAGAACGTTACGAGATAAATTGTCTAGTATATAAATATCATCGTCAAGGTAAACTGCAAGCACTGCGTGTGCCAGCTTCAAAATAGTATCTTTTAATACTACTATTCGCAATTTTTCTAGTGGGAAACCCAATTTTCGCAAAGTAAAATATTTTGCAATGGCATAGTCTTCGCAATCTCCTGATTTTCTTCTAAATTCATCAGGGATAGCCCAATAATCTGGTGCTTTGTATACGCTTGGGTCTTGTTTGTAGGGCCATTGATTCCAAAAAGAGTTGATAATCTTAATGGTTTCCAGCTCAGATTTACCTTTTACCTTGGCTACCAAGCCACTCCAAGTGGTTCCGCCGTTAAGTTTTTTTTCGTTGGTCAGTACATCGTTTTTGCTGTGCCTTTCTTGCACTCGCAACCATTGAGGCAAGGCTTTTAAAGGCCCTCTAAATTCAATGGACCCAAAAAGACGCGGTGTCTTGGCTTTTTTTTCCGCAGCTAAAGCTCCTTCACTTGCAAGGCATATACTCAAGGTGATTATGCCAAATACGCAAAGGAATAAGCATTTAAGCCAACGATGTTGTATAACAAAAGAGTATATCACATGACGCTCTTAAAGCCTTTTGGCTATAGTTTTAGGAAGATTTCCATTCCTTGTAAGTATCAAGAATAAAATTAACTGTTTTTTGAGTTTGGGAGCGAACATTGTAATTTTCTAAAACAGTATTTCTGGCTGCTGTTCGCAATGGAGCCATTTGTTTTTGCTTTTCTAATAAAGTAATAATTGTAGAACTTAAATTTTTGGCATCAAGCTGGTTATATAAAAAACCATTTTGGCCATGCGCAATAACTTCGCGCACAGGGGATGTGTCTGGACCAAGCACAAGGCAGCCGCAGCTCATGGCTTCAAAAATTCCCGATGACAGAGCAAAAGGCTTGGATAAAAACACATGCACAGATGAAGACTGTAACAATCTTCTGTAATCCCTATAAGGCTTAAAGTTGATAAAGTGTATGCGGCTAGAATCTATATTATAGGTAGCGTGTAAATTTTCCAACCATTTATGTTCTGTGTGTTCGTTTTTGGCTTGGGCTGTTGCCATAACAAGCACATGGCTCTTCGGTCTTGCTTCTAAAATTTGCGGTAAAGCATGTAAAAAATGCGGGAAATTGCGTTGTGTGTCTAAGCTACGGCCGGAAAAAGTGACCAGTTCTTCCACATGCGATAAATCCAGTTCGTCAATGACAAAGCGCTCGTTGGGCTTTGGAACAAAAAAATCTGCGTCAATGCCTTCGTGCAAAACTTCAATGCGCTCAGATAATTCTGGGGGATACAAAGATTTTTGCCATTTTGTGGACGTATAGGCCATATGGCACTCAGAAAGGGCGTTCCATTGAAAAAAATTTCTAACCCTGTCTGGGGCAAAGTCAAAAGTAGGATAGTTTTTATTTTGCTGAAGCAAGGTAAATGTGCTTCCTTGACTATGAAAGCCATCGGCATAGATCACATGAAATGCCTGAGGAAAAATATCTTTGGCGTAAAGGCTGCACCCTTGCCCGGCATGGGCAATAACAATCTCTGGAATAAAGCCAGTGTCTTTCAAGCGCATAAGTGCTGTGCCAATGCAGTTTCCTCGTCTAATTCCGCGCAAAACTTCGTATTCTGCGCGGTCTGGCATGGGAGCCACATGTGGCAAAGCCACCAAAATGCGGCGTACCCTTGGAATACGCACGTCACGGCGCGAGGAGTCGGTGACAAAAAGCACCTTGCTGTCAGGTTCTGAAGCAATCCTTGCCGCTGTATATCTGAAGGGACCCGGAAAGCTTTGTGGTAGAAAAAGCACTCGCATATGCTATCCTATTTGTTAACAATCCTGCTTTGTAATCTTTGCACAAAGAGTTTACCTTCTGGTGTGGCCATATATTGTTTTAGGGCATCCAATATGGTGCTGTCAAACTGTGCAGCATCTTTTTGTAAAATACTTAAAGTGTCTTCTAAAGTTTTAGCTTTACGATATACGCGAGGACGTAAAATAGCACAAAACACATTGGTTATATTCAAAATGCGAGAAAGGAAGGATATTTCTTCACCCTTCAATTGTTGCGGGTAGCCTGTGCCGTCCATATTTTCATACATTTGGAAAATGGTGCCCTGAATGGGTAAGCCAAAATCAAAATCTGCCAAAAGGTCATAGGTCTTATTGACGTGAGTGCGCATAAGGTCGCGCTCTTCTTGTGTAAGTTGTCCTTTTTTATTCAAAAGATTGCTTGGTAAACTTAGCATACCAATTTGGCTTAAAGAAGCGGCAATGCGCAATGTTTTGAGCTCTTCTTCAGGACGTTCAAGGTGCTTTGCAAGGCTAACAGATAAGTCGCTCATAGCTTGTGATTGACCACAAATATAGGGGTTTACAAGTTCAATAGCCATGGTAAGCACATTGATGAGCTGGTCAATGCGTTTTTGCTCGATTTGGCGTTCTTCCACCATTTTTGTAACGTCGCGATATACCGAAACAACGCCGCTAACACTTTTATGGTCGCCAAAATACGGTGTACACACACCTTGAAAATATTTGCTCTTGCCAAGTATGGTCAGTCTTTCTTCAAATGTTTGTGTTTTTTCTGTACGCACAACTCGGTCTAGGAATTTCTGAAGAATTTCCGCGGCACTTGGGTGCATAACATTACCCATTTTGTATCCATAAAGCGACTCTGGCTGATGGTTTACTGCATTGGAAAAACTGTTGTTGGCATACTGAATATTACCAAGGGTGTCTGTAAGCACCACAGCGTCTTCTAAAGTGGCATTGATGCCGTCCAGAATTTGCTTTTGTGATGTAACATCATTGTGTAATTTTCGTAAATTACGCTCCATAGCTCTTTCGTTTCGTCCCACAAGGAACCACCAACCAACAATCAATACAAAAGCTGTAGCTCCAATGCTCACAGAAACAAAAATTATCATAAAGTGGCGGAATTTCGAATAGAATTCTTCGGCCACTGTTGTGAGTTCTTCATGGGTCACAAGGAAATTGTAGCCTTCTACCGGCATACCAAGCGAATAGACGCTATCGCCACTGGCAACGTTTCGTTTGGCTAAGGGTAGTGCACTTCTTGGAGAAGTTTCCCATCCACCCATAGGAAGTAAAGCTGCCGTGTTTAAATCAATAAATTGCAATATATCAAGATCGTCCTCTGTCCATTGCAAAAGTCTGTATGGTCTTTTGCTGTTTTCTGCCATGGCGAGAATTCTGGCCAAAGGGTGCTCTACGGGCACATAGGTGAGCATGACAGCCACAGGTTTTTCCGGATCAAGCTCTGTATACGCTGGTGGAAAAATAGGGTAGGCCATGTTAAGTATAAGTTCTTTATTATTGACAGTTACTGAAGAAATAACAGGCTTAGCGGTTGTTAAGGCTTCGCGCAACAGCAAGTTTTGCGTTGGTGTGATTTGAGTTACTTCTTCAGATGTGCGCAAAATAGGCGTGAGGTTTGCGTCCCAAACTCCTGCATTAACAATGTTTTTTTCTTCGTCAATAAATGCTTTGAGCTGTTGTTCAAATCGCTCGCGCAATTGCCCAAGGTCGCGGCCGCTCTCGTTTTGCAAAGCCCATTGGGGTAAGGCGCCACTGTCTTTTTGTTGGTCAAGTACAAAAGATTCTGTGCAATACAAACGTATCATGTCTTTATTGGTAAAGCGTGCAGATTCTTCTTGTATGCCATCAAGCCAAAGCTTTAATGCCGCAGCCTTGCTTTTTGCATCGGTGGAAAGGGAAACAATGAGATTGTTTTCCATGGTCGAGGACGCATAACGCACCGTAAAAAAGGCAAAGGACATAACAATGCCCACCACCAAAATCATGATGCAAAGGATAAATAGCAGACTGCTAAAGTGAAGTTTTCCTGTGGAGACATTTTGCCGCATACAATCCTACCTTTCACGTAAAGCGTTTTGCTGCGCTTTCAAAACAGGCTTTAAAATATAATCAAGAATGGTCTTGCGACCTGTAAGTATGTCTGCTGTGGCTACCATGCCGGGCATAATGGGCAGACTTTCACCCTGATAAACTATGCCATTTTTATGGGTGCGCAATTTGGCAAGGTAAAAAACTTCACCTTTTTTGTCTTCAATGGTGTCGGCACTTATTTGTTCTAAAATGCCTTCTAAACCACCGTAGATACTAAAATCATAAGCAGAAAATTTAATCATAGCCTTTTGATTTGGGTGCAAAAAAGCCACGTCGGCCGGGCGAACTCGCACCTCTACAAGTAATGTGTCATCAAGCGGAACTATTTCCATGATGGCTTCACCAGGCTTTACAACGCCGCCAATGGTATTGATGTGTATTTGCTTAACAATGCCATTTACTGGCGAGCGCATTACTGTGCGTGTTACTCTGTCACTGCCGGCTGAAAGTGTTTCTTTTAAAGAATTGAGTTCCGCACGCCTTTCATTGATTTCTTGGGTAATTGCTGCGTCTAGTTCCGCTTCTCTAAATGTAATGCGTTGCTGTGCTTCTGTAGCAGCGGCTTGCGCCTTTGGTATGGATGCGGTCAAGCCTTCGGACTCACCTTCAAGGTTGGCTACTTTTTGCTCCAATTCCAAAAATTCAATGCGCGAATAGTTTTTACGTTGCAGCAAAGGCAGTACAGTGTTGCGCTGTTCGATGGTAAGTTCTAAGTTGCGGTCTACAGCACGTTTACGAGTTTGTTGTTCTTCCACGTCTTGCAAGCGTTGTTCGTATTGCGATTCTAAAAGGTTCAGCTCGCTTCTGCGTTGCAAAAGGCGCGCTTCCATAATAGAGCGTTGGTCAGCTATAACTTGCGGTGCTGTGCTTGTTATATCTTCAGGAAATTCTGGCAAACTGTCGGTAAGCTCAGCTTCAAGGCGGATAATGGCAGCTCGGTTTTCCAAAGATTTACTTAAAGCATCTCTATAGGTTGAAGTGGCCATTTCATTATCTAGCCGCGCTAAAGGAGCTCCCTGAGTGATGGTTTCACCTTCGCCAACTAAGATGGCTTGTAAAATACCGCCTTCGAGGTTTTGAATTATTTGTGTACGCTGTGAGGCAATAACTTTGCCTTCAGCGCGAGTTACTTCATCTACTTCAGCCCAAGCGGCCCCGCTCACAAAAACTACAATAAA
>CAYJHG010000058.1:0-7726 GCA_964369535.1 uncultured Desulfovibrionaceae bacterium | reverse complement strand
ACATGATTTGACATAAGCACTTCCTTACTTGTAGTGTAGGAAAAACTGTAACTTATTTCATAATTTTGTAAAGAGCTATGCCAAAGAGTATCATTATATGAAGAATATGATTGACTTTGACGCCATTTTACATGGGGCAAAAGTGCCGGAACACTCTGTGCACTTTATGCAGGCCGTATCGGGTGGAATTCCTTTTGTGCAAGATAATTATCTATGCTTTGCCAAGGATGATTGGCTGAGCATCATCGGATATCCATTGTTTGGAAATAACTATAGTCATGAAACATTTTTACAAGCAAAAGAAAAAGCTCAACAAAAAACCAAAGCCAGCGCTTGTTTTGCCATAGCACAAGATTTACCAAAAGAATTACAAAGCTTTATTCAAGAAAAAGATGTTTTTTTTACTTTAGAACTCAAAAATCATAACATTTCAAGCGCATTACGCCGTGAGGTAAATAAAGCACAAGAAAAACTGCATATTGAATTAAGTCAAGATTTTAGCTCAGAACATCGACGTTTGTGGACAGAATTTTTGGGGCGAGCTGCCATGTCTCATACAGCACCCATGACAAAAATGGTACAAAAGCTCTTTCTAACCGCACCAGAAGTCATAAAACACCCTAAAACAGATTTACACTTTTTAAACGCCTGGGATAAAGACGGACATTTGGCAGCCACACTTTTATTGGATTTTGCACCTAAAAACTTTTGTTCTTATCTTTTGGGCGCGCATACAAAAAATCATTATACACCACACGCAGCAGACGCTCTTTTTGCACAAATGATTGCCATTGCACGCGAAAAAGATAAAAATTATATACAGTTGGGCTTAGGTGTCAATGAAGGAATTACCCGCTTTAAACGCAAATGGGGCGGCAAAGAGCAATTACCCTTTGTGTTAGCAAGTTGGCAAGAACAAGCATCAAGCTTAAAGGATGACATGCGCAGTATTTTGCGTGTATTTGTGCCGGAAAACATAAGCAATGTTAAAGCAGCACATGAACACGCAAGCGCGGATGCTGCTACACTCAGTACACAAGCTGCAGATGTTCTGGACATGATAGGCAAATCCAAGCGTCAAATTATGGCTTCCCTACCAGAACAACGCCCCTATGCCATGCTTTGGCGTGTACAAAAAGGTGACAAAATCTCTTGGATTGGCGGCTCTGCACACTTTTTTTGCTATTCCTTTGAGCATTCCTTTAAAAATCTTTTTGAACAAGTGGACACCGTTATTTTTGAAGGTCCCTTAGACACACAAGCTTTACAAGAAGTTTCTGCAGAAGGAATACGCTTAACTCAAGATCAGCAACCCCTTTTGCCCTATTTTACAGAAAAAGAAATTTGCGCCCTTGAACACATGGTACGCGGCTCAGAAGGAAAAATTGCGCGTCTCTTAAATATGCAAGCTAAACGCCTTGTAGACGTGCGCTGGTATCTTGCTAACGCCCGCCCTTGGACTTCGCTGTTTACTTGCTGGACAGGCTTTTTAGAGCGCAAGGGCTGGCGACAATCGGTGGACCTTGAAGCTTGGCATATAGCCCATGACATGGGCAAAAATGTGGTGGCCATGGAAAGCCTAGAAGAACAGCTAGCTTCACTCAATGCAGTACCGCCAGATAGAGTGGTTCGCTATTTCCAAAATTGCCATCAATGGCCACATATGATGCGGAAAAATGTAAAAAATTACCTTAATGGTGACCTATATGGCCTTACAGGCACAAGTGCAGAATTTCCTACGCGCACCCGCACCATTATTAACGAAAGGGACGAGCGCTTTCGCAGGCGTATGCGCCCCTTTTTAGAACAAGGGCGCACTGCTGTATTTGTGGGCACAGCCCATATGTTAAACTTGCGCCATATGCTCAAAGAAGACGGCTTTACACTCACAAAAGTAACTCCCACCTGGCGTCACAAATTTTTACATTCATATGTAATCAAAGAAGATTAACATGTACCAAGATGTACGTTATGACGTAAATAATGCCTCTTTATTGGCCAAAACCCCCGACCAGCTTTTACCCTATGTGCAGGCTGTGAGTGAAGTGACATCTTTTCTCATGGGAAATTACGTGGTGCACCACAAAGACGGGCATTATATTATTGTGGGCTATTCCTTACAAGAACATGATAATACACAAGATTTAGAACATGTCATTGCCCATATTTCGCAATTACCCCAAGCAGAACATATAACTCTATTGGCAGAAAAAAAGCCACAAGTATCTTTGCAAAACACTGCAGTAAATTTTACAGAAGATGCCTATTATTTTGTGGATTTACCGCATGATATAACATTGTGTAAAAATGCGTATTATATGTGTCAAAAAACGAATAAATGTATTTTTATTCAAAAAGAATACGGAGAAAAGGCTTGGACAAGCGAGCATCAAGAGCTCATGCTACAATATATTTGCCGCCCAACGGTCAGTAAGGAAATGGGCAGCATTTTTCAACGCATAGGCATGTATTGCAAACAAGTGCCGCATGCTTGTGTATTTTCTGCCTACGATGTTGACAGTAATACTTTACAAGCATTTAGTATAGCAGACTTTACTTCACTTAGCACTGCTTTTTATATGTTTGCCATGCGTGCGCCAAAAGCACAAGCTGGCGTAGCAGATGCCCTTTTGCAGGCTCTACTACTCGAAGCCCTTGAGCGCGGATATGCTTCATGCAATCTAGGATTGGGTATCAATAACGGCATACGCTTTTTTAAAGAAAAATGGGGTGCAAAACCCACATTACCCTTGGTGCAAAGCTCTTGGAACATAGGAAAAAACAAGCAAGAAACTAAAAAAACATCTTGGTTTAATCGCCTTTTTACAAGCAGGTGCATATGAAATTTCCTTTAAAAGACACTGCAATAAGCGATAATTCTGCTAAGATTTTGCAACATAGTATGTTCAAAGCCCCCACCGTATGGGAACTTATTAAAGGATTACTTAATCCCACCCCACGTCCTTTAGATTGTCTGCAAGTGGAAGTGACATCACATTGTGCGGCACGTTGCATATATTGCCCCCACACAACAGAAAGCGAGCATTGGCAGGGAAAACACATGCAAAGCCGTACTTTTGCCAACTTATGGCCTCTTTTACAAAAAAGTACGCGTGTACATTTGCAAGGTTGGGGGGAGC
Organism: uncultured Desulfovibrionaceae bacterium; assembly: GCA_964369535.1. Classification (GTDB taxonomy): domain Bacteria; phylum Desulfobacterota; class Desulfovibrionia; order Desulfovibrionales; family Desulfovibrionaceae; genus CAYJAD01. The sequence goes on along the minus strand of CAYJHG010000058.1, from coordinate 4,586 downwards.
CTTTTTTGCACCCTCAATTTTTTGATTTTGTGGCCTTAGCTCGCAAGGCAGATTGCCTTGTTTCGTCCACATCGTGCGGTTTACACCTGACAGAAAATATGGCCAAGCAAATACTGACAAGCGGCATTGATATAATTGCTTTTTCCTTGGCAGGTACAGACAATATAAGCAATGCAGCACGTCAAGGAGCAGATTTTGATAAGGTTTGCCAAAAGATATTGCTTTTGCAAAATTTACGAAAAAAGCACATGGCTGTGCACTTGGAATTACATTTAGCTTACATACTTTTGGCAGATCGTATGGAAGCGGTTCTGGCCTTACCAAAGCTTATGCACAAACTTGGTATATCAACAAGCATTATCAGCACCTTAGATTATATTCCCAATCCAGAATTACAGCATTTGGCTTTAACGCCAAATGACACAGCAAACTTACTTAAAGCAAAAGAAATATTAGAAGAAGCTTCTTCCCTTGCCAAAGAATACGATGTGCATTTGCACTATGCCCTACCAAGTGCTGTAACCAATACAAGTTGCCGTGAAAACATCCAAAAAAGCTTGTATGTTAATGCTGAAGGCGATATTTCCCCTTGTGTGTACTTGAATGTGCCCACAAAAAAACAAACTGAAAATGCTACAGCACTTTTTGGCAATGTTAATACAGAAAATTCTTGGGATATTTGGCAAAAAGACACATTTACTGCTTTTCGTCAAAGCCATGCAGCCGATTGTCCAAGCGAAGCTCTTTGCCAAACATGCGTTAAGCGCTATGAAGTATTACTTTAAGCTTGCACTCAGAGCGCTACTTTTTCTTTAAAATCAGATGATTAAAGTATGCAATATCAATAAATGCCTGAAGTTTGAGTAATTGCCATTCCAGCTCAAGCATGTCTTTAATCCATGTTTCTTGCCCTTGTTTTTCGGCATTGTGCAAAGAAGCCAAAGCCCGAACGCCATACACATGCTCTATACATAAAGTATTTTCTGACCAATGTAATATGTCGTTATTTTCATAGTACTTTATATGCCCAAAGGCTGAAGAATACGAAGGTTCACCTTGTAGCAACTTGTGTGCCTCCGACAAATCATAATCTTGAACAATAGCTTGAACAATCCTGCCTGCCCTATTGTGCCGTACAATGGACATGGTACCATTTTTTTTCAAAACACGGATGAGCTCTGTTAATATTTCCTGAGCATTATCTACAAATTCAAAAACCAAATGACAAAGCACCATATCAAAACTTTCTGACTCCATGGCTTTTAGTGTTTCAAGATTGCCATGGATTTGCTTAAAATTGTCTGCACTCACAGCAACGTGAATCATGCTGGCGTCTTGTTCAATGGCTGTCACGTCATTATTTTGCGCTAAATTTTGGCTAGTAAAAGCAAAACCACTGCCAAAGTCTAGTATTTGCATTCCTTGTATATGCTCAAGTTGTCGCCAAATGGTTTTATAAAAAACTTTTCCCAAGGGTGAAACAGTATAATCATAATATAATTGCATTTCTTTATCCATATTAGCCTCATCACATAACATTTTTTTGAATATTATTAATAAAAATTTCTAAAATATCAAAAGAATAGAGTTCATACAAAGCCCTGCATCCCACCACATCTTCTATTTCATTAAAAAGAAATTCATTATTGTGTCCTAAAATAAAGTCTATGCCCACAAAGTCAAACTTCATACATTGGCAAACAGCTGTAATAATGTATGTTTCACTTTCTGAGAGAATATATTTTTCTGCTTCGCCTCCTAGGGAAATATTCGATTTAAAATCTTTAAGCGAACAGCGTTTCACCGCAGCAATTATTTCACCATCGATAATATATACGCGTATATCAACACCGCAATTATGGGAAAATTCTTGTAAAACAAAACTTTCTTCCGGCAATGTGGGCACAATTTTTTGCAAAGAATGTACATTCTCTACCTTATACACTTCCTTACCACCGTGCCCTGATGCTGATTTAACAATGAGTGGGAATGCAAAAGGAATATTTTCGGCGTCAAATGTTTTTTTATTGCAAATGCAGGTGTTTATGGAGTGAACACCTGCCCTATTCACATATTGATGCGTACTCGCTTTATTGTTGCATATATCTGTAACTTTAGAAGAATTAAAAACTCTGCATCCTAATGCTTCAAAATGCCTTGCAATGGCAGCATTTCTGGTTCTGTTTATGACAAATTGAAAACCTTCTACGGCTTTACCATTGGAATAAATAGTAAATTTTCCATTTTCAATGCATAAGTGTAAAGTGTGTGCAAATAAAAGCTCCATGTGCATGCCATGGCTTTGGCCTATAGATTGAATTTTATTGGCAAACCATGCATTTTTTACATAATCATCATAATTATAAACAATAAGCCCACGCATTATATTTGCTCCAAAATATGATCTAAAATATGGTCGGCTATGTTTATCTTAGTGCAATCAAATATGTTTTTAATGTGCGCATTGGAATTGACTTCACATAAAATAGGTTCGCCTTGCTCACCAAAAAGAATATCCACCCCTGCAAAATCCGCTTGCAAAATTTGCGTAGCTTGCACAGCCATGTCTATAAATTCTTTTGGTGGATCAAAAGGATACATTGTGCCACCATTGGTTACATTGGCCCTAAAGTCATGCTCAGAAACCCTCAAAACACTTGCCTCCACACGGTCTCCAACCACTTGCAAGCGCACGTCTTTACCCCAGCTACTGGATATAAATTCTTGATATATATGTGGTGTATATAATAATACATTTCTTTTTTGTATGAGTTCTTCCCTTGTATGTATAAGATATACCTGAGAACCAAAAGATCCAAAAACTTCTTTTATAATAAAAGGATAATCAAAGTTAGATTCAATGCACGCTATGTGCTGCATTTGTTCTTGAGTTGTTTCTTCTATAAATCCAGGATAGTGCAAGTGCGACAAAAGGGTTTTTGGAAGTGTGATATGATTTTTTGCTAATATTTGTGCTGTTAGGGCTTTGTCGTCACATTGCCGTATAGCTTCGGATGAATTAAATATTTTATATCCAGACTTTTCTAAATGATAGGCTAAGCGTATATCTTTTTCTAAAAAAAGAATACATTCTGGAATATTATGCTGTGTGCGCACTTCAGTTACATGCTGATTATTAACAATTTTACTTAAAATATCAGTATTTTTTATGAGTTCTAATTCAATGTTTCTCTGTTTTGCAGCGTCAATATACATGGAATTAACTTCCAAAAACTTTTTGGAGGCAACACTTGCATTATAGATGAGACCAATTTTTTTTTTCATAAAACTACCTAATATTATTTAAAATGGCAAAATGTGCCATTATAAGACCTTTGTATTGTAAGTATTATGACACATAGACGTTAGTGTCACAAGAGCATTTTAACAAGCAGTTATGACTTGTCAGTTAGGGCTTGTCTATGTCATTAAAAAAACAGAAAATCAGAATGTCTTGAATAAAATCTCGAGTTATTATATACAATTTTATCGCCTGATAACCCAAGAGGAAAATATGAACACAATACCCCCCTGCCCCAAGTGTCAATCACCCTATGTGTATGAAGACAGCAGCCTTTTTATTTGCCCAGAATGCACCCACGAATGGAACCAACAAGATACAGAAAATGACAAAAATTCCATTGTGCGCGACGCCAATGGCACAATATTGAAAGATGGAGACACCGTCACTGTTATCAAAGATTTAAAAGTAAGAGGTGCCTCGGCCGTGGTAAAGGTTGGTACCAAGGTTAAAAATATCCGTTTAGTAGACGGCGACCATGACATCGATTGCAAAATCCCAGGTATTGGTAAAATGGGGCTAAAATCCGAATTTGTTCGCAAAACCCTTGAATAAAATTTTGTTTGGTACATTTTTTTAAAAAACTCTAAAAAATTGCTAAAGTGTAGCATTATATTTCATAAAATAATTGTATTTATAAAATTTATTGCCAAGTTTCCTCAATGTTTTTGCTTGACAGCTTACGATGTGTAATGCATAGTGATTACAGCGATACTTACGAGACCACATTGCAAATGGGTATACTTTGTATAAAGTACTTGTAGCATGTGCTCATTACAATCCTTAGGACGGTATATTATGGAAAAAGCAATGAAAAAAAAATGTGAACTTGACCAAAAAATAAAGCAAGAACAAGCTTCAAAAATTAATAAGTCAGCCAATGAGCTTGACGAAGAGTCATTAGATTCAATTACGGGTGGTTTTGACCAAGGTCGCTCTACAGGTGGAGGATCTAGGGGAAGTGTTTTTAAACCAGCCCCTTGAAGTCTTTTATAGATACATGCGACTACTTACAACGTAATTGCTATTGGCGGGTAATATCCGTTGTTCATTTTAACTCCTAACGGTGCAAAGCAAAACCGTTGGGAGTTTTTTATATAATGAAATAAGCGTAATAACGCATGTATACTATATGGCGAAATGGACTCTGAGTACTGCTACTTTTTTTAAGATGATTTATATAAAATTCCGAAAAAAATTTATTTGCGCGCCCTAAGCCTACGGAGAAAGCAATGCCAAAGAAGGCTGTTCTAATAATATTATTTATTGCAATAATTCCTATATT
>CAYJHG010000057.1:0-7756 GCA_964369535.1 uncultured Desulfovibrionaceae bacterium | reverse complement strand
CCCCGAAAGGGGGTTTGTCATCAGTCTGGGACCTCTGCATAATTATGCAGAGGTCTCGGAGTGTTGACAAAGTCAACACGATCGATAAATCAAGAGTAGGCGCAATTTACTTGCGCCGTTAAGCGATTGATTTTCGTGCCTTTCCACCAAGACAGTTTTACTGTCTTAGGTGGCGCAAACACCCCGAAAGGGGGTTTGTCATCAGTCTGGGACCTCTGCATAATTATGCAGAGGTCCCATCTTAATTACTGAACAGTATTTTTATCTTCCACTTGCTGTGGCATGGCAGCGCCGGCTTGCATTTGCAAAGCCCATTCTTTTACCGAGTCAGTAGCACGCCATTGCGAAAAAAAGTTTCTCCAAGCGCCAAACTCTAAAAACCCTTGGTCGAGTTGCTCTTCATGCGCCTGCACCCATGTATTAAATAGCTGTAATTCAAGTTGAAAAGTACTGCTATCAAAAACAGTGTCTGACATATTATGAGCAATGCGCTTACCATCAAGCTCCACAGCCACAAAGGTACACAAGGCTGTGCGCGAGGACTCAAATGTGAGCTCTTGACCATTCATGCTTTCGGCCAATGCATACAAATGCGGATATAATTCCTTAATACGTTCCATGCCTTGTTCTGGAATGGCTAAAAACAAAGCGTCTTTTACAGCTGGTTTTTCACTGATAAAATAAAAGCGTAACCAATTTTCAAACATTACCGCTTCAAGAATACTTTCTACACCTTTTCTAAAAGCTGACTGCGTCTGTGTCATATTTTCTCCCTATTTTGTACCACTACATGAGTGAGCATCGGTCTAAGATTTTAAATTTGCAAGGCAAATTTGCGCCACCTACGAAAACATTTTTTCGGGTGGAAAATGTCTTGCGAAATATCTTTATATGCGGCACTTGCCTACGTCAATACATAGCAGTACAATGAATTCATGATTGATTACAAACAAAGCCTCAATGCGGCGCAATATGCCGCCACCACAGCCCCCGATGGTTCTGTGCTTGTTATTGCCGGTGCCGGCAGTGGCAAAACGCGCACTATTGTATACCGGTTGGCATGGCTATACGAGCAAGGTGTTGACCCTTCGTCCATGTTGCTTTTGACATTTACTCGCAAGGCAGCCCAAGAAATGCTGCACAGAGCTTCGCAATTATTAGATCACGAGCTCATGCGCGTGCAAGGGGGCACCTTTCACGCATTTGCCTATGCCACCTTGCGCCAATATAAGCCCATGTGGTTAGAAGGCCGTCACTTTTCGGTTTTAGACAGTGCCGACATCACAGCAGCCTTACGGCACTGCAAAGAAGAATTAAAGCTTGGCAAGGGCGACAGATCATTCCCTAAAACCCAAACCATTGTCGGGCTATTAAGCAAGGCGCGCAACAAAGAAATACCGCTTTTAGATGTTCTGCACCGCGAAGCACAGCATCTCTTGCCCCATGCCGACGCCCTTAGTGCCTTGCAAGAAGCATATACCACATATCGCAGAAATCAAGGTGTGCTTGATTATGACGATTTACTTTTTGAGCTGGAAGCACTGTTGCAAGAAAGCAGGCCGGAAGTAAATCATTTACGCCAACGATTTAAATATATTATGGTGGACGAATACCAAGACACCAACCTTGTGCAAGCACGCATTGTGCGCCTTTTGGCCTCAAAAGAATATGGTGGACATGGCAATGTTATGGCTGTGGGTGATGATGCACAATCCATATACGCTTTTCGCGGGGCAAATGTACAAAACATCTTAGATTTCCCCAACTTTTTCCCCAATACAAATATTATTCGCTTGGAAGAAAATTACCGTTCCACGCAACCTGTGCTTGATGTGGCCAATATACTTTTGGCCAATGCGCAACAAGCCTATGAAAAAAAGCTTTTTACTTCACGCGAAGGCGGCGAGCCTGTGCGCCATATTCGACCCATAAGTGATGCTAGCCAAGCAAACCTTGTGGTCAAGCGCGTACGAGAACTTTTAGACAATCACTTACCGCATGAAATTGCCATACTTTTTCGAGCCGGCTTTCATTCCTATAATGTTGAAGTGGCGCTGAACCGCGCAGGCATACGCTTTCGCAAATACGGAGGCTTGCGCTTTGCAGAAGCAGCTCATGTGAAAGACGTTCTGGCCTATGCTCGCCTTGTCTTAAATCCTTTGGACATGTCTGCCTTTGAGCGTGTGGCCATGCTGCACAAAGGCATTGGCCCAAAAACCATGCAAAAACTCTATGCTGTGGCCATTATGGGGGATCCCAAAGCCACAGAAAAAGCCTTTGCTAAGTACCCTGATTTTTTAGAAGACATGCTTTTTTTAGACGCACAACGCGTGCAAAATCCCTTGCCGGGTGCATGCATACAAAACATCATTGAGCATTATCAAAAGCAATTGGAAGCCCACTATCCAGACGATTGGCCGCGTAGGCGCCAAGGCCTTGACGAGGTGCAAAATATGGCCGAACGCCACTCCGAGCTTGACCTTTTCATTGCTGACCTTGTGCTTGAGTCGCCGGAAGAAGATGAAGACAGAGAAGGCTGCATTACCCTTTCCACAGTGCATTCTGCCAAAGGACTGGAATGGAACGCTGTTTTGATTATTGACCTTGTGGAAGAACGCTTCCCTTCGCGCCATGCCCTAAGCGATGCCGAAAGCTTTGAAGAAGAGCGCCGTCTTATGTATGTGGCCTGCACCAGAGCCCGATTGCACCTTGACCTTTATGCGCCATCCAATGTGTACAGCAGGGGCAGTGGCAATATGCCCACAAGCCCAAGCCCCTTTGTGCGCGAACTTCCGCAACAGCTTTGCCAAGAGTGGATAGAACGCTATGAAGGCTATTTGCAAAACCGCGGCGAAAGTGGCCATGACAATGCACAATATATTAGAAATTCAAGACTGTTACCAAAACCAGAACGCAATGAGAACATGCACAGCACAGGGGAAACACGCACAAGTTTTGCCCACGCCGCCGGCCTTGGTCAAGGACTTTCCGCAATGAGTTCCGCAAATACCGCAATGGCGGAAACAGCACAGACAGAGTCCCCTTTGCCCTTGGGCTATTGTCGGCATAAAATTTTTGGGCGAGGAAAAATGATTAAATTTTTACCACCCGACAAATATCAGGTAAATTTTTCAGGATTTGGGCTTAAAGTTATTCTCAAAGATTTTCTAACCCCTGAAAATTGATGGAGAGCTGCCATGTCATTTTTGTCCGAAGACCACATCTTGGCCATGATACACAGCCATTTTCCCGCCACGGGCACTTCCTTGCTCATGGGGCGTGGAGATGATTGCGCTGTTCTTAAGAGTGAAGGTGCGCTTTGCATAAGTACCGACTTATTTATGGAAAACGTACATTTTCGGCGCAGTTATTTCTCTGCGAAAGAAGTGGGACACAAAGCTTTAGCAGTAAACTTGAGCGATATTGCAGCCATGGGGGTGCGCCCCTTGGCCTTTACCCTAGCTCTTGGTTTGCCGCCATATATTGACGCCCCTTGGCTCAACGACCTTTTTGCCGGCATGAGCGCCTTGGCAGCGGAGCACAATGTGGTGCTTGCCGGCGGTGATATTTCTCGCGCCCAAAGCTTGTGCTTAAGTATTACCGTGTGGGGTGAAGGATTTGGAGGAGTTTTTGCGCAAGGCACTGGCAATTATTTAAGCCGCGGCGGCGCCATGCCTGGAGATACACTCTTTATCATTGGTAATCTTGGCCTAGCGCGTGTGGGACTCGAAGAGCTTGAAAAACATGGCCTTAGCGCAAAAAAAACATGGCCCGAAGCTTGTAATGCCCATTTGCACCCAAGCCCCCAGGTTAATGCCGGGCTTATTCTTTCACGCTCGGCCTTACATTCTCGCCCACCGGTGCTCATGGATATTTCCGACGGGCTTGCACGAGATTTACCGCGCTTGCTTGGTACAAAAGCCCATAGCATTTCCTCCGAAGGGCAATTAACAGCCCATACTACAAGCTCCCTTGGCGCCCAAATAATATTGCCAAAGGCCTTTTTACATGCCGAAGTTATTAAACATGCCCAAGAGCACAAACGCAACCCTGTACACGAAGCTTGGATTGGTGGCGAAGACTATGGCCTTTTAGGTGCCTGCACACCCAACTTGTTGCCCATTTTGCATTCGGTATTACCCACATTAAAGAGCATTGGTACCATTACAGAAGACAGCGGCATATATATGAATGGCGAAAACGTGGATGCAATCCAAGGATTTGACCATTTTGCTCAGCGACAGTTAGAACCGGCATGACTTTAAAAAAATTCATTTTTCATGTTCGACTATTTAGTTGAGCCTGAGACACTTTATAAACATATGTAAATATATACTTTTAAAATGCTTTATCACGAGCTTGCACGCTCTTATCAGCTTTTTTTACACTCCAGCAATCATCATGGCGCTTGCTACCCAAAAAATAATTATTATCTTCTAAATATGGCAATGTGTAATCATATATGTTATCTTGTTTTCACATAGCCTTACAACGTAGACAGGGGTACTCATATGTCATTTAACTCTAAGGCCGCTTCTCTTAATGCTTTTTGTGCAAATGCTTTTAAATCTCTTCCTATTCCAGTAAGCTGTTGGACCAGAGAAGGTAAACCTATTTTTTGTACGAATTCTTTTTTAAAGCATTTTGACGTACAAGACATAGACGAATATTTACAAAAAATGCCTACATTTTCGCCTGTGCGTCAGCATTGTGGCGAAGAGTCACGCGCCCTTGGTATTAAATATTTACAACAAGCACTTGATGATGGTGCGTGTAATTTCCTTTGGACCCATATCAAGAGTTCAGGTGAAGCATATCTTGTGGAGTATAATTTACAATGTATGACGCATGAAGGCCAAGATATAATCATTTCGTGCCATACATATTTAGAAAATACTTTCAGAGAGTTACAAAACAAAACAAGAACGCAAGAACGCTTTGAAGCTATTATTGATGCCGCCCCCATGGGCATCAATATTTGGAGTAAGGAAGGTGAAGCGCTTGATTGTAACTTAGCCACACTTACTTTGTTTAATTTACCAAACAAAGAATTTTTTAAAGAAAATCCCAAAAAAATTAGCCCACTTTGTCAGCCTAATGGTATAGAGTCTCAAAAGCTTAGCCTTGAATACATCGAAAAGACTTTTGCAGAAGGCCAATGCCGCCTTGAATGGGAATTTGTCTCGCTTGATGGAGAAGTAATTCCTACAGAGATTACTTTAACCAAAATAAGACTTGGTGATGAAGATGTACTTATAGAATATATAAGAGACTTGCGCTCTATCAAAAAAACGGAAGCTCTAGCGCATGAAGCCGAAGAGCGCATGCGTATCATGTTTGATTCCATGCCCTTAGGTGCAAATTTTTGGGGTAAAGACTTTAATCATATCGACTGCAATATGACCTCGGCTGCACTTTTTGGTTTAAACAGTAAACAAGAGTATCTTGAAAGATTTATGGAACTTTCCCCTGAATTTCAGCCCGATGGCAGGACAACACGAGAATGTATGGTAGAGAATATGGGGAAAGTCTTTGAGCATGGGTACTGCCGTTTTGAATGGATGCATCAAACTCCTGACGGAACCCCTCTCCCCACAGAAATTACTCTCATTAGAGTTGTTTATCAAAATGAATACCATATTATGGGCTATACAAGAGATTTGCGTGAATATAAGGCCATGGAAGAAAAGGCTTCCTATGCAGAAGCATTCAATGCCCTTATAGCAGAAAACATTCCTTTAAGCTTCATTTTTTGGAACAAAGAAAATCAAGCAGTTGATTGCAATCAAGAAGCCTTGCGCTTATTAAAATTTGACACCAAAGAAGAATATTTCAAAAATATCTACAATACATTGCCCACCTATCAACCAGATGGCAAAAACTCAATAGATGCAATGACGCAAAATCATGCGGAAGCATTTGAAAAAGGCTCTAAACATTTTGAATGGTTACTTCAAGATTCATGCAAAGAGCTCGTCCCAGTAGAAATTTTCCTTGTACGTTCCACTCTTGCCGGAGAAGATGTTGTTGTTTCTTATGTTAAGGATTTACGAGAACTAAAAGCTTCGGAAGAACTAGTTAAAGAAGCGGAGCTGCGCAATACTATCATGCTGGATTCCTTACCCATGAACGTGAATTTTTGGGATGACAATCAGCAGCTTATTTATGGCAATGCAGAAGGTGTAAGAATTTTTGGGTTTGAAGATAGAGAAGATTTCATTGCAAATTTTCATAAAATTTTTCCTCATAAGCAACCCAATGGTATTGCTACACAGCAAATCTTAACGCAGCTGTTTGATGACTCCTACACCCATGGCACCTCTAGGGTAGAGTTTTTTTGCCAAAACTCAATAACACATGACCTTATTCCCATAGACGTTCTTTTGGTACGCACCACATACGGCGGCAAGGGATGTTACATTGCTTATGTGCGAGATTTACGCGAACATAATGCCATGCTCAAAGAAATTGCAGAAAATGAGCAAGCTTTGCGTCACGCCAAAGAACTTGCGGAACAAAGCACTCAAGCCAAAGGGGAATTTTTGGCAAATATGAGCCATGAAATTCGCACCCCCATGAATGGCATTTTGGGATTACTACACCTCTTAAACGTAACGCCGCTCAATGACACACAAAAAAACTATGTAGAGAAAATTTCCCTATCCGCTAAAAATCTTATGCGCATTATCAATGATATTTTAGACTTTTCTAAAATGGAAGCCGGAAAGCTGGAAATGGAAAAACAGCCCTTTGTCATGAACAGCATCGCGCAAGAAGTTGCGGATTTATATGGGCATGTATGCGCTGATAAAGGCTTAACTTTAGATATATCTTGTAGTGAACACGATAAACTTCCTATCCTTGGTGACGCCTTGCGCTTTAAACAAGTGGCTTTTAACCTTGTGAGCAATGCCATTAAATTTACTGATTCCGGCGGAAAAATCATTCTTGAAGCAGAAAGCTTTATACATAATGATGCAGAGTTGCATTGTAAATTTACGGTAAGCGATACCGGTGTTGGTTTATCTAAGGAACAAGCGAGTAAACTTTTTTCAGCGTTTTCTCAAGCAGATAGCTCTGTGACGCGTAAATATGGCGGCACTGGTTTGGGGCTCGCCATTTCTAAAAAAATTATTAACCTCATGGGTGGAGAAATTTGGGTAGAAAGCGAACTGAACAAAGGAACAACCTTTACCTTTACAGCTATTTTTCCCCTGGCTCCTCAAGTTCAACAAGATGAACAAAATAAACACCTTGGCATGGATACAGCACAAAACACGCATATGGCAGGGCACTTGCTTCTTGTGGAAGATAATGAAATCAATCAAATGGTCGCCCAAGAAATTTTGCAAGCTGTAGGCTACACTTTAGATATAGCAGAAAATGGACAACAAGCTTTAGAAAATCTAGAAAAAAACACGTATGACCTTGTGCTTATGGATATTCAAATGCCTGTCATGGATGGATATACCGCTACACAAAAAATACGTGAACAAGAAAAATTCGCTACTCTGCCCATTATTGCCATGTCTGCTCATGCCATGAAAGGAGACAAGGAAATAAGTATTTCGCGCGGCATGAATGACCACATTACCAAGCCCATTGATGCTGATGTGCTTTATAAAACACTGCAATTTTGGATACAAAAAGCATTATAAAATAGCTGAGCTTAAAAAACTATATAAGCATGCGCAAATATAAACCTCTGCACAAACATTGTGCAGAGGTTTCAGAGTGCTGACAAAGTCAGCACGAA
>CAYJHG010000056.1:0-7802 GCA_964369535.1 uncultured Desulfovibrionaceae bacterium | reverse complement strand
ATAACGCCGTGTTGCAAAGAGCGGTTTACATTGTCCACAACAATTTCGGTGGAATTGCCAAGCTCTTTGGATTTATTAAACTCTAAAACCCCTTGGTGCGCTACAAAATACAATGGTGACGAAGGATCAGAGCCCAAAGATTGCACAGCTTCGCGCAAATCGCGTGCTTGCTCAAAGCGCGCCAAACCTTCGTGAGCCTTTTTTTTGGCAGAGCCAAGCGCAAACCATTTTTGTATCATCAAGGCCCAGCTTATAACCGACATGAGCACCAATAAAGCTAGCACAGCCTTGGCAATGAGGCTGGCATGGGAAATCATGCTAAAAAAGTCTAATTCCACAAAAATTCTCCCTATTATTAAGACTTTTGCATAAATATGCATCGGTCTTAGATTTCAAATTTGCAAGCAAATTTGCGCCACTTACGAAAACAAGTTTTCGAGTGGAAAGGCACGAAAATCTATCGCTTAACGGTGAAGCAAAGCTCCACCTACTCTTGATTTTCGGTCGCTTGGACTTTCAGTCTACGCTCCACATTATGCAAAAAAACATAATAAACACACAGATTGCTCTATATGTATTAAAAATTTCAGTGTATATGCAAGAAGCATAAATATTTTAATTCTTATGCTTGCCCTCGCATGTACGGTACAATGCTATGTTTTGACTAATTTTTCAAGAAAATTTTTAGACTATTCTGATAAATACCATTTTTGGCGGCTAACTACGTATTGCCAGAAGGCTTTATCTTGTGTTATACATGCACACTATTATGTTATAGTTGTCTGATATGTTTATTTTATTATTGTTGTCATAAAGGTGCACTGGCAGCAAAGCTCTTTGATATTGACGCTTAAACTATAATCAACATGCACCTGAGCCAAATGACAAATTTATGCATGAACCATATGTGACCATCACTCCCCTTGGCGGCATGGGCGAAATCGGGCTGAATTGCCAACTTTGGAAAGGGCCACAAGGCACTGTTATGGTTGACTGTGGGCTCATGTTTCCCGACGACTCCCACCTTGGTGTGGACGTCATCATTCCCCGATTTGATAAATTACTTGAAATTAACGAAAAATTACTTGGCATTGTTATTACCCATGGGCACGAGGACCACATAGGAGCCTTACCTTGGCTTGTGCCGCTGGTTAAGGGCGTACATATTTATGGTTCGCGTTTTACCTTAGCCTTAGTGGAGCACAAATTGCGCGAGCGCAATCTCTTGGACTGGGCGCACCTTGTGCCGGTGGAAGGAATGGAATGGGAAAAAAAAGCGCCCCCACCTCTGCAACTTGGTGATTTTTCTTTTCAATTTATTCCTGTATGCCACTCCATACCCGAAGGTTTTGCACTTGCCGTAAAAACCCCCGTGGGAAATATTATTCATTCGGGCGACTTTAAAATAGATCCACATCCTTTAGAAGGTGCCACAACTGACATGCGAATTTTTAATGATTTCGCTGGAGAAGAAGGAGTTAGGCTTTTACTTTCTGACTCAACCAATGTGGAGCGCGACGGAAGAACCCTTTCTGAAAGACAAGTAAAAGAGGCTCTTGGGGACATATTTGCTAAAGCTGAAAAACGTATTATTATTACGCTTTTTTCTAGTCATATTCATAGAATTCAAGAGGTTTTTGATTTAGCAAGAGAATATGACCGCACTGTGGTTATCAGCGGAAAATCCTTGGCCAACAATATAGAAAAAGCCAAAGAGCTTGGATTTTTGCGCTTGCCTCCGTCTTTTTATAATGCGCACAATGGCATACCTGATGTGCCTTTAGAAAAAACTGTGCTGCTTGTTACCGGTGCCCAAGGTGAACCCCTTTCTGCTCTTTCGCGCATGGTTATGGGAGGGCATAAAAAGCTTTCTGTGCACAAAGGCGATACCATTATCATGTCTTCGCGCATGATTCCCGGCAATGCAAGAGCCATTTCCGCACTTATCAACGAAATGTACCGCCTAGGCGCTGAAGTTTATTATGAAAATGTGCGCGCCATCCACGCTTCTGGCCATGCTCATCGCGAAGAATTACAAGAGCTTTTATATGCCACACGGCCGCACTATTTTGTACCCATTCATGGGGAATATAGGCACCTTGTCAAACACTGTAGATTGGCCGTGGAATGCGGCCTAAAACAAGAGCACGCTCACATTTTGGAAGATGGCGACGGCATCACCCTTTTACCCGAAGGTATAAGGCGCGAAGAAAAGATTTTGGCCGACCGCATCTTGGTGGACGGCAAAGGTGTTGGCGACGTGGGACACACCCTTTTGCGCGAGCGGCAAATTCTTGGGGGCGAGGGCATTGTTTTGGTGGTGCTTGTTATTGATGCAGCCACGGGCAGTGTTTTGCATGGACCTGAAATACTTTCAAAAGGTTTTGTATTTGAGCAGCATTTGCGCCATTATTTAGACGATGCACAATGCCTTGTGCTAGATGTGCTTGAAGACATGCGCCCTGGCGATGTAAATCGACTTTATGACGGCATACGCTCATCATTGCGCCGCTTTTTCCGCAGAGTTGTAGACAGAGACCCTATTGTTGTGCCTATTATTACTACAGTTTAACCAAATTTTTGAATTTAAGGAAAAGCTATGTCAAGCCCCAAAAGTGTTGACTGCCAAACATTCAACAAATTTTTAATGCAAAATGATACCTTTGCCACCTATCTTGATATTACAATTACAGAAGCGAGCAGCGAACACGCAGTGGTTACTATGCCCTTAACAGCGCACCATTTAAATGGCATGGGCACAGCGCATGGCGGCGCCATTTTTTCTTTGGCAGACATGGCATTTGCCGCCCTTGCCCAAGCTGATGGTATGTACTTTGTCAATATGCAATCGTCCATTAATTACCTAAGCCCCGGCCGCATAGGACCTTTGCGCGGCGAAGCCAAAAAAATACGCAAAGGAAGAACAACCACTGTATGCGAAGTGCGCATTTTTGACAGCGACGAAAGCCTTGTGGCCATAGCGCTTATCACTGGATATAGTACGGGCATTAGTATGGAAACACTGGTAGAAACAACAATAAAAAAATAATGCACCCTGAACGCATACATTGGAGGCAACGTGTATAAATACTTTTTATTACTCATGCTTTTACTTGTGGCACTCACTGCTTGTGCCCCAAAAAAACAACTTACTTACGAAGAAATGCTCATTCGTGAAGCACAAGAAGTTTGCGAAGCAGATGCCACAAAAATAACCGACCCGCCGCACAATTCCAATGGGCGCGAGTGGGATTCATATTTCACCATGTGCATGAAAACGCGTTATGGCTATACGAATGCAGATTTAAAAAAACTTTGGTATTAGCAAATCATCCTCAAAAAGCAATTTGCTTGTGCAAATGAATTTTTCAGATTGTAAATTTGTTACACTTTAAAAGAGAATTACATGATAACAGCCGACCTTCACGTACACACTTTGTATTCACATGGGCAAGACACACCAAGAGCCATGTGGGAATCTGCCGCGCAAAAAGGCATTGAACTTTTGGGTTTTACCGAACATTCGCCAAGGCCTGAAAAATATACATATAGCAATGAATACCGCGAAAAGCTCACAAAATTTTTTCCGCAATATGTTAAAGAAGTAAAAGAGCTTAAAGCAGAAAACCCCGGCAAAATATTGCTTGGCATAGAAATGGACTGGATGGAAAAAGATGTACCTTTTATCAAAAACGCATTAAGCGAATATGACTTTGACTATCATATAGGCAGCGTACACTTTCTCCAAACTTGGGGCTATGACGATGATCCAAAAGATTGGAGAGCCTTGCACACAAGTCATTGCTTTGAACATTACGAAGCCTATTTTACCACCATTCGACACATGGCAGAAAGCAGGCTTTTTCATATTGCCGGGCATTTAGATCTTATTAAAATTTTTTCCATCGAAAATTTTAAAGCTTGGATTGAAAACCCTGTTGCGCAAATTTTGGTGGCAGAAGCCCTAAAAGCCATAAAAGATGCAGGTATGGCTCTTGAAGTATCTTCTGCAGGATTGCGTAAAGCTTGCAAAGAAATATACCCAGGCCCCCACATTATGGAACTTGCCAAAGACATACAAGTGCCCATAAGCTTTGCTTCTGACGCGCACAATGTGGGCGATGTGGCCGCAGATTTTACAATTCTTGCCGACTATGCCCGCTCTTATGGCTATAAACACAGTGTGTGGTATTGTGGGGGGCAAGTGTTTGAGCGCCCATTTTAGCAGGCTGCCCAAAACGTGCAATCTGCTTGCGTCAGATTACTTTTTTTTCGTTGCATGGGCCACAAGAGCCCTATGCTTTCTCAAAAAAAATAATCTTCCTTGCATCTCAACACGTTTTGAACAGCCTGCCAGTATTGACAATTTTATTTTTTAAATCACTTATGTTAAACACCTTTCTTCTATGCAAGTAAAAGCCCCCCTCATACGTTTAGAGCATGTGAATGTTTCTCTGCCTTGTGTACAAGCCTATAACCATTCACAAGATTTTGACAGCAAAATACCCATTTTGCACGACCTTGAATTTTGCTTACGAAAAGGCGAACATGTGGCCATTATTGGCGCCAATGGCAGTGGTAAATCATCTTTTTTGCGCCTTTTGCGCGGTGAGCTTTGGCCTGATAAAAACAGAGGAAAACTCCTTTGGCATTATAATAACAAAGAAGAAAGCTCCATGCTTGTGGGACGCGCCATGTGCGCCTTGATAAACCCTGCCATGCAAGAAAATTATGTACGCCAGGGTTGGACACTCACAGGTCAAGAAATTTTGCTTTCGGCCTTCACAGACTCCCAACTACTCTATTCCCAAAGCACCAACGAACAATTACATGCTGCAAAAGCCATGGCTAAACAACTTTTTGCAAGTCACCTTTTGCCTGTGCAAGCTCAAGCCCTTTCACAAGGGCAATTACGCCTATTGTTGCTTGGGCGCGCCTTACTAAAAAAATCGCCTGTGCTTTTGCTTGATGAATATGTGGACGGTCTTGATGCGCTCACTCAAGAACGTATGCACGAAATTTTGCACCAAGTGGCTAGCCATAGCACCCTTGTGCTCACCGCGCACCGTGAATCAAGTATTCCTTCGTGGCTCACCAAGCGCTTGTACATGCAAAACGGAACCTTGCAAAACTCTTTGCCTTTGCAAGAACTTTCGCCACCCCCTAAAATTAACGCGTCCGAATCTATTTCAGAACAATGTTTATTTTCGGTGAAAAATGCCACGGTTTTTTTAGACCGCACACCAGTATTGCACCAAATTAATTGGGAAACATTTAAGGGCGAGCATTGGATGCTGCACGGTGCCAATGGGTCTGGAAAGTCCACTTTGCTGCGCCTTTTGGCAGGAGAAGTTCATGCCGCAGCCGGTGGGCAAGTTTTGCGCTATTTTTACCGTCATAAAGCTAAACTTTCCCCTAAAGGGCACGCACATGTGACGGAATTAAGCTGCATACAAAAGGCTGTGCACCTTATTTCTTATGCTTTGCAAGCAAGCTATCCATACGATATTACAGTTGAAGAGCTTATTCTTTCAGGTTTTGATGCCGTGCAAGGCATATATAATCCACCTAAAGAAGAACAAAAAGAAATAACGTGGCGCATTCTAGAAGAATTTGAACTCGCTGATTTGGCTCAGCGGCGCATGCGTAGCCTTTCCACAGGGCAATTACGCTCTGCTTTGCTGGCACGGGCACTGGTGGGAGACCCGGAAGCATTGCTCTTGGATGAGCCTTTTTCCGGCCTTGATATGGTATGGCGCATGCGCATGATGCATATGCTTGAAAAGGTTTCTCAAAGAGCACAACTTATTTTTGTATCGCACTATGCCAATGACCGCTTAAGCATTATCAATAGAGATGCACACATGGAAGGCGGAAGATTGTTTTTTTAGCAATGTGTCAACATGGGGGGAGGGAGACCCCTTTCCCCCCAGAAAAAATTAATTTAAAATATAACGCATGGGGTTAACGGGCACACCACCCACCTGCACTTCATAGTGCAAATGCGGCCCTGTGGAACGACCGGTAGAGCCCACAAGCCCTAGCACTTCGCCGCGCTGTAACCATTGCCCTACCTTTACCATGCTTTTTTGCATATGCGCATATTTGGTCACAATGCCAATGCCGTGGTCAATTTCCACACTTATACCATAAGCACCGTCCCAACCCGATTGCTTAACCTTGCCAGAAGCTGTGGCCACAACGGGTGTTCCTCTACGTTGACCAATATCAATGCCTTTGTGAAAAGCTCTACCTCGGCCAAAGGGCGATTTACGCATGCCAAAATTTGAAGAAACATAGCCCTCCACAGGCCAAATGGACGGAGTGGACAATAAACTTGTGCGCTTTTCACGCACAGCTACAATAAGCTCTTGTTGCAGCACTTCTTCCAAACGCACGTCTTCACCAAGTTCGTTCAAAAAATCTTGCATTTTCCGCGCTAAAAGAACGGGTCTTTGCAAGGGTAGCGTACTTTCAAAAAAGGCCGGGCGCTGTGTTGCAGCAGTGGCTCCCAAGGTCTTGTCAATATCCATCATATGTCTAAGCCTTGCGTCAAAACGCTCCATGCGCTTCACATCTTCAGAAATATTTTTTATTTTTTCAAGCATACTTAAGACTAAGGTATTTTGCTCTTCAATACGCCTTTCAGCCATAATGAATTTTTCTTCAACCGGACGCAAAGCAATATACCTTTCAAAAAGCCAAGTGCTGCAAGCAATAAGCCCTAAAAAAGTAATGAACATGAGCCAGCCAAGCCAAGAATGAACACGTATTTCTTTACTGCTGCCCTTGGCACCTGCACGAATAATAACTATATGATATTTTCCAAAAAACATGGAACCTCAACAATTTTATTTGGGTAAAAAAGCCTTTAAAAGTCTTTGTTCATTTCCATTTACAATAATTTTTTCAGGCTTAGGAATTGTCTGTTTATCTAATTGCCAGCGCACTAAGCCATTAAAAATACAACGCTTTGCATCTTTATAGCTGTCATAAAGATGTTGCAAGGTTTCTTCCATATGGCTGCGCTTGGTCGCACCTGCCGAAGGGCAGGGATTTTTCCAAGTGGGAAGCTCCCACTGCTTGGCCGCCTTTAAAATATACTTTTTTTCCAAAAGCAACAAGGGGCGTATGACTTGCAAAGTGCCGCCAAAAAATGGCTCATTCATACTCATGCCGTCTACGCGACCATTTTGGCATAAATTCATAAAAAAAGTGTGCACAAGATCTTCTGCATTGTGCCCAAAGGCTAAGTGGCTAAGTTTATATTGCGCGCAAAGTTCAAAAAGTCGCTTACGCCTGAGCCATGCACAACGAAAACAAGGGGAATTCCGTTTGTTTTCTGCCGAATGAGCATGGGGGCCATGGTCGGTCACATCTATGTGCGAAGCTATGCCGTGGGCTGTTAGCCAGGGAATAAGCCCCTTGTGATTTTGTGTATCAAAACCTGGGTTAATATGTAAAGCCATAATTTCAAAAGGAAAAGGAACTATGCGCTGACGTATGGTAAGGGTTTTTAAAAGCACAAAAGAATCAACTCCACCAGAAAGAGCTATGCCCACACGCGCATGAGGGCCTATCATTCCGGTGCGATGCATGGCTTTTCCCGCAGATTTTACACAAGCTTGCTGAGCAAAGTTCAGTGATTTTTTTTTCATATATTAACCTTTTGACATATTACTACAAATTTTGCATAGATACATTTTTGTAACTGACATAGTATATGGCACTTTTTCAATATTTCACACGCTTTTTAATTCCTACGCTGTTTTTGCGGTTCAAAAAGTGCCAGAGACAAGGAA
>CAYJHG010000055.1:0-7907 GCA_964369535.1 uncultured Desulfovibrionaceae bacterium | reverse complement strand
ACCATCTGCTGCGTCAAATGACTTTTTTTCGTGGGATGGGCCATAAGAGCCCTATCCTGCCTCAAAAAAAGCCATTTTCCTTGCATCTGGCACTTTTTGAATAGCCTGTAGAAAAACGATAAAAAAGCTATGGCGCAAATTTTTTTGAAAACAGACTTTTGCAACAGGCTGATAGGGTGTATCATAGCTAATCCACATGTATAAACATATCAAAATAAGGGGCGGGGGCTAGCCGTTTTCGTCTCTTGACCCGCCCGGCACAGCTCGTCGGGAGCCTAGGCCATTCCCCAAGGGCGGGTTTTCAGGTTAACTGTCCCCTGAAAAAGGCTAATGTAATTTCAAGGGCGGAACATTCCTTTTACATTTTAGTAAAGAGAATACATAATCATTCAAATTAAATTGACGTAATACGGTATGCTGGTAGAAATCCTTGTTAAAAAGGGCAATTTACTTCGTCATGTTTGTCTTCCTCATATTTTTTCCGTATCTGTTGCCTAAAATATATCTTTTTTTTGCCTAAAAATCCGCCTTGCGCTAATGGGCCTGTTAGGCTAACTTAGCATCTCTTTCATTTCCATTGAGTTGTACGCTTTATCAAGGAGTATATTGTGGAAAAAAATGCCAAAGAAGCTTTACAAGTTACCAAGGAATTAGTGGCAAAATTTATTGAAACACGCAGTGTTTCTCCAGCTAATTTTGCAGAGATATTTCCCCTTGTGTATGGTGTCGTGCTTGATACCATAGACAAAGAAGCAAGTGAGACCTATATAGAGGAAGATGGTGAGTAAAAATACAATGCAAAGCCCAAATAGTCACGGTCAGGCCGTGGCGCATATGTTTGAGCGCATAGTTCCTTGGTATGATAGGCTTAATATAATATTGAGCTTGGGTATTGATCGCTTGTGGCGTAAGCGCCTTGTGCGCGAAGTGCGTCTTTTTCAAACAGGGCGCGTGCTTGATTTGGCAGCGGGCACTTTAGACGTTGCCCTTGCCATAAAGAAGCGCTATCCGCATGCCGTGGTGCCGGCTATGGATTTTTGCCCCCCCATGCTTGTGCAGGGGCAAAAAAAATTGCGTAAAAAAGGGACACAAAAAATTTTTCCTGTGGCGGCTGATGCCAAAAAAATTCCCTTGCCCGATGCTTCTGTAGACGCCATTACCATGGCCTTTGGTATTCGCAATATTATACCGCGCGAAGAAGCTTTTGCTGAAATGTTGCGGGTGCTTGTGCCCGGAGGGCGGGCTTGTATTTTAGAATTTGGCTCCGGTAAAAATAAAATTTGGGGCGGTGTGTATAATTTTTATTTACAAAAGTTTTTACCGCGTCTTGGTAATATTTGTTCTGGCGACAACAGTGCTTATACATATCTTGCTGATACCATAACAAATTTTCCAACGGCCATAGAATTAGAAGAAGAAATGCGCGACGTTGGTTTTGCTTCGGCTTGGCATATAGAGCTTTCTTCAGGTATTGTGTGCTTGCATGTTGCTGAAAAAAGCAGAAATTAAGGCCAAGAGCATTTGCGCGGCGGTGGGTGAAGCGCAGCAAAAATAAAGCTTTGGGGCGCAAGCTCACTGTTAAATTAAAAAAAATTGGTGCCGAGCCACACAAGGCAAAGACCAATGCAAATGCCCACAATGCCCATGCTGCGTAATTGTTTTTCAGGTGAACTCACAAGAGTGAACATGATTTTGCGCACTTTGTTGGGAAACAGTGTCCAAGGCAAGGCTTCAAAAATAAAGGCCAGCCCGACGGCACATAAAAAGAGTTGTATGTCGAAGTTCATGCCGCATGTTGCAGCACAAGAGTTTTTTTGTAAAGCAAATAAATGGATGCTGTATAAGGTGGATAATATATTTATAATAGTAAAAACAAATTAATATGGATTTTTAAATGATTACTTTTGAACAAATTCGTGAACGCAAAACTAAAGTGGGCGTAGTGGGCTTAGGCTATGTGGGCTTGCCTTTGGCTGTGGCTTTGGCTGAACACATGGACGTTATTGGCTTTGATATAAGTGCTGCGCGTGTGGAAGAATTGCAAAAAGGCATAGACCGCACCAATGAGATGAGCAGTAAGGAATTGCAGAATGTGCGTGTGCATTATAGTGCCGATGCTTCTTGCCTTAAGGAAGCGGGCATTATTATTGTGGCTGTGCCAACCCCCATAGACGCGCATCGCAATCCAGACTTGACACCAGTGCTTGGAGCCACGCGCACAGTTGCTAAATATATGCAAAGTGACTGCATCGTTGTGTATGAGTCTACGGTATATCCAGGTCTTACCGAAGAAAAATGCGTGCCACTTTTAGAAGAAGTTTCAGGCCTTACATATAATAAAGATTTTTTTGTGGGCTATTCGCCAGAGCGCATTAACCCTGGTGATAAAGTACATACATTGCAAACTATTGTAAAAATTGTCGCAGCCTCAACGCCGGAAGCTGCCTTGGTTTTGCAAGATTTATATGGCTCTGTGGTTAAGGCTGGTATACACAAAGCCTCGTCCATAAAGGTTGCTGAAGCTGCCAAGGTTATAGAAAATACCCAGCGCGACTTAAACATTGCCCTTATGAATGAACTTTCTGTTATATTTGATAAATTAGAAATAGATACGCAAGAAGTGCTTGAAGCTGCCGGAACAAAATGGAATTTCTTGCCTTTTAGACCAGGCCTTGTGGGTGGTCATTGCATTGGGGTGGATCCATATTATTTGACATTTAAAGCTGAATCCATGGGCTATCACCCAGAAGTTATCTTGGCCGGGCGGCGCATAAATGACCATATGGGTAAATATGTGGCCGAATGCACTATTAAAAAACTCATACAAAAAAAACGCCCCGTATATAATGCGCGCGTGGGCATTTTGGGCTTTACTTTCAAAGAAAATGTGCCCGACTTACGCAATACGCGTGTGGTTGATGTTATTGCAGAATTGAAAGAATACGCTTGTGAAGTGCTTGTGCACGATGCCATGGCCGATGCAGCAGAAGCAATGCATGAATATGGCCAAGAGCTTGTGAGCCTTGACGCTTTACAAAATTTAGACGCCCTCATTTTGGCTGTGGGGCACGACGCATACAGATCATTGAGTCCTATGGATTTACGCGCACGTTTTGCCATGCCGGAGCAGGCCGTGCTTATGGATGTGAAGGCCTTTTTTGCCAAGGAGACCTTTGAAAAAGTCGGCATGGAGGTCTGGCGACTGTAATGCATATACTTTTTGTGGTGGCTACAAGTGACGAATGGAATGCAGCAAAGCCTAGTTATCTTGCACCTATTGCCTCAAGTGGGGCTGAGCAAGAAATACATTTTTTTACCGATGAGCACGAAAGGAGTAATGGTGTGCTTGTCACTGGTGTGGGGCCTATTAATGCTGCCCTTGCCATGGGTAAGGTTTTGTCCATAGCTAAAAAAGCGCGGACAATCATTAATATTGGTCTTGCTGGAAGTTTTAATTTAGAAAATGCTGCCCTCTGTACGCATTGGCGCGTTACTCGCGAAGTGTACCCCGAATTTTGCCTTGAGGCTGGGGGGGATGTGGATGTAAAGAGCTTTCACTATGCCCAATGGCAAACACCAGAAGAAGGTGTGTGGGACGAAGTGATTTTACCGGAACTTTTGCAATGGAATACTAGACTTAGGTACTGTCCTTTGCAAGGTTCAACCACGTCCGTCACTGTGGCTGGAGTTACCTGTTGCCAAGTGCGAGCTGCGCGTTTATACAAGGCGTATGGCGGCCCTTTGCTTGAAAGTATGGAAGGTTTTTCCATAGCCATGGCTTGCTCGCGTTATGGCTTGCCCTTATTGCAAATACGCACAGTGTCCAATCTTGTAGGTACGCGCGATCCGGAATATCGTGCTTTTAGCGAAGCCTTGGCGGCCATGCGGCCCTTGGTAGAACAATTATTAGCCTAGCAGAAAGAGTATGCAAGAATTAAAAACGCGCTTGGCAGAGGAGTTGCCACATATTGAAAAGGCCATAGAGCGCATGCTTTGTTCTTTACCCAAGCCTGTGCAAGGTATTGGCAAACATATTTTTGACGCAGGTGGCAAGCGTCTTAGACCATTTTTGTGTGTGCTTATGGCAAGGATGTTTGGGTATACCAAGGCTGATATATATGACCTTGCCATTTCCATGGAAATGCTCCACGCCGCCACTCTTTTGCACGACGATGTGCTTGATAAAGCCGATACCAGAAGAGGAAAACCGGCGGCTCACACCCTTTATACTGTTACAAGTACCATACTTGCAGGCGATGCCTTGCTTGCTGCTGCCAATGCCTTGGTGGCAGGTTTTGGTGATGTGCGCTTATGCCACTGTTTTTCAGAAGCCACCATGCACACGGCCGCCGGCGAAATTCTTGAAATTGAATATTTGCATAACATAGACCAAGATGCAAAAATATATGAAGAAATTGTACTTGGAAAGACAGCTTGGCTTTTGCGCGCTTCTTGCGTGCTTGGGGCTTTGCAAGCTCAAGCCAAAGACAATGACTTGCACCATGTGGCAGAATATGGTCAAGGCATTGGCATGGCATTCCAAATGGTGGATGATGCCCTTGATTTTGCGCCGGAAAGTATTACTGGCAAGCCCACTGGTGGCGACTTGCGCGAAGGCAAACTCACGCCTCC
Organism: uncultured Desulfovibrionaceae bacterium; assembly: GCA_964369535.1. GTDB lineage: Bacteria > Desulfobacterota > Desulfovibrionia > Desulfovibrionales > Desulfovibrionaceae > CAYJAD01. Next base: position 3,275 of record CAYJHG010000055.1, on the reverse strand, counting down.
TGTGCGCTTATATAGAGAATATTTACAAGGAAAAGACCGTGAAGCTTTTGATGCTGCTTTTGTAAACGGCACATTTACCATAGCAGATGCCGCCCGTATTGGCGAAGAAATTTGCCGCTTGGGCTATGATGTAAAAACGCGCAAAATGGCAAGTGCTGCTTTGCAAAATGCTTCAGATGCTTTGGCATCGTTGCCGCAAAGCCCTGAGCATACGCTCTTGCAACAGATGATACTTTATGTGCAACAAAGACAAAAATAGTAGGTAAACGCATGCTATATCGTATGGAAGTGGGCTTGCACCCACACATTATGGACACCTTGGGCAGAAAAACAAATAATCACATAGCCAAAGCCTTAGGCATAGAGCTTGACTCTGTGCGCCAAGTAAAGGTGTTTACGGTGGAAGGCCTTGACGCAAAAGCCATGCAAACCTTGATACAAGAAGGTGTGTGGCACGACCTTGTGGTGCAAAGCGCAAGCCTTGAACCCTTGCCGCTCATAAGCAATGAAGCAGGGCAGGAACCGGCCTATATTTTAGAAGTGGGCTTTCGTCCCGGCGTTACCGACAATGAAGCCCGCACCGCCCGCGATACGGCAGCCATGGTGCTGAAGCTTAATCGTGAAAATGTGGCGGTATATACTTCCATTCAGTACCATTTTTATGCAGCCCCCAATACTATTTTAACCTTGGATGTGGTGGAAAATATAGCCAAAAATCTTTTGTGCAATGAGCTTATCCAGCGTTACCGCATAAAGAGTCTTGAGCAGTGGCAGACTTCACCGGGTTTTGAGCCTCAAGCTGCCAGAGTTACAGGAGCTTCCAGCGATGCTGTCAATACCATTGCTCTTTCCGCCATGGACGATGCGGCCATGCTTAAGGTGAGTCGCGAAAATACACTGGCTCTAAATCTCGAAGAAATGCAGACCATTCGTGCCCATTTTCAAGATCCAACCGTAAAGGCTGAGCGCGCCGCCCTTGGGCTGCCGAATGACCCCACCGACGCAGAATTGGAAGTGTTGGCTCAAACGTGGTCAGAGCACTGCAAGCATAAAATACTTGCTTCGCGCATACGCTACACCAACACAGAAACCAATGCCACAGAAACAGTGGATAATCTGTATAAAACCTGCATTCGCGACACCACAGCCCTCATTCGTAAGCGGCTCGGTGAGCACGATTTTTGTAAATCTGTATTTAAAGATAATGCCGGTGTTATAGCCTTTATCGGGGCCTATGATGCTTGCATTAAAGTGGAAACCCATAATAGCCCTTCGGCGCTTGATCCCTATGGTGGCGCACTCACAGGTATTGTGGGTGTGAACCGTGACCCCATGGGCACGGGCATGGGGGCTGAGCTTGTGTGTAATACTGACGTATTTTGCTTTGCCTCTCCCTTCCATGATGCGACTTTGCCCCCAAGGCTTTTGCACCCTCGCCGTGTGCTTGAGGGTGTGCGCGAAGGTGTGGAGCATGGCGGCAATAAGTCCGGCGTGCCCACGGTGAACGGCTCGCTGGTATTTGACGAGCGTTTTCTTGGTAAACCCTTAGTATATTGTGGTACTGTGGGCATTATTCCCACGGAGGTAGCCGGCAAACCAGGCCATGAAAAAAAGGCACAAGTGGGCGATATTATTGTTATGGTGGGTGGGCGCATTGGCAAAGACGGCATACACGGGGCCACATTCTCCTCTGAAGAATTACACGAAGACTCCCCCGCCACAGCCGTGCAAATTGGCGACCCCATCACCCAGCGCAAAATGTATGATTGCATCATGCGCGCCCGTGACCTTGGCCTCTACAATGCCATAACTGATAATGGCGCCGGTGGCCTTTCTTCTTCCGTGGGTGAAATGGCTGAAGATACGGGTGGTTGTGAACTGGATTTGGCCAAGGCTCCTTTAAAATACGATGGCTTAAGCCCTTGGGAAATTCTCATCTCCGAAGCGCAAGAACGCATGACTCTTTCGGTACCGCCAGAAAAATTAGAAGAATTCCTTGCTCTTGCCACGCAAATGGATGTTGAAGCCACAGCCCTTGGAACTTATACCGATTCCGGTTATTTCCATATTACTTATGGGCAAAAAATTGTGGCGCATTTATCCATGGATTTTATGCACGACGGTGTGCCGCAATTACAGCTCAATGCTCGCTGGGTAGCTCCAAAACATGAAGATACCCGCATAGATATGCCTGGAAGTGAAACTGGTGCCTTCTTAAAAACCATGCTTGGCCGCCTTAATATTTGCTCTAAAGAATATATTATCCGCCAATATGATCACGAGGTGCGCGGTGGTTCGGCCATCAAGCCCTTAGTGGGTGTGGAACGTGACGGCCCATCCGATGCCGGCGTTATCCGCCCCGTGCTTGAGTCCGATGCCGGCCTTGTTATTGCCCATGGTATCTGCCCCAAATTCAGCGATTATGATACTTATTGGATGACAGCCAATGCCATGGACGAAGCCATACGCAATGCCGTGGCCGTGGGGGCAGACCCCGACCATATGGCCGGCCTTGACAATTTCTGCTGGTGCGACCCTGTGCAATCAGAAAAAACACCGGATGGCGAATACAAATTGGCGCAGCTAGTGCGTTCGTGCAAGGCTCTTTCTCAATTTTCCTTAGCCTATGGCGTTCCTTGCGTTTCGGGCAAAGACTCCATGAAAAATGATTATACAGGCGGCGGTGAAAAAATTTCCATTCCGCCCACCCTGCTATTTACGGTCATGGGTGTTATCGACAATGTGGTACGCACCCAAACTTCGGACTTCAAAAAGGCCGGTGATGTCATCTATATACTTGGTGGCACACGCCGCGAAATGGCCGGCTCAGAAATTGCCCAAGAGCTTGGTGTTTCTTGTAATACAGTGCCCATGGTACAAGTGGACAGCGCTTTGCCAAGATACCGCGCTTTACACAATGCCATTTATGAACGCCTTGTTTCTGCTTGCCACGACTTATCCGACGGTGGTTTTGCCGTGGCTTTGGCCGAAATGTGCATAGGCGGCCGTCTTGGCGCCAAGGTAGATGTGCAAGCCATACCTGCCTTAGAAGAAATGAACCTTGCAGAATTGCTTTACAGCGAGTCCGCCAGCCGTTTACTTGTGAGCGTTTCACCAGAAAAGGCAGCCATGTTTGAAGCATGCATGCGTAATACGATATTTGCGCGCATAGGCACAGTTACCGATGACGCTAAGCTTAGCCTGCTAGCAGGAGACGCTGTTCTTTGCGTAGAAGACGTACGCGAACTGGTCACAGCTTTTAAAGCGACGCTGGA
>CAYJHG010000054.1:0-7924 GCA_964369535.1 uncultured Desulfovibrionaceae bacterium | reverse complement strand
TTGGTGGATTAAGCCTTGGAGCTGATTACACTTTTAATGAAATGTATCGTCTTGGGCTTGCTTTTAACCTAGGCACTGGCTACGCATATAGCCAAGGCGATTTTAACAAGACAAGTAATGATTTTGACTTCTGGAATTTATCATTATACGGCGGATTTTATTACGAAAATCTTGCTTTGATGGCAGACGTTGGTTTGAGCAATGTTTATGGCGAGATAAGCCAAGAATTACCGACAGGTATGCAAATGTCTAGCCTTAGCGCCAACACAGTAAGCACAGTGTGGACAGCAGGACTTCGAGCAGAATATACTTCTTATAACGATTTTGTAGACGTGACTCCATATCTGAGTGTGCGTTATATGTATGTGCAAACTCATGAATATGCTATAGAAAACGATGGCATGGTTATGAAAGATGATGGACAAGCCCTTTGGTATTTCCCTGCGGGGGTGAGTCTGACTAAGGATATAACAAGTCAAAGCGGCTGGAGTTTTTCTCCAAATCTTGACCTTGGTGTTGTTATAGCCATGGGTGACTTAGAAAGCACTGGCAATGCCAGTGTAAGTGATGGTTCTGCTACATTTGATTACACCTTGCAAAATACAGATCGTGTAGCCTTTAACGGTGGAGCAGGTTTTGAAATTGCAAAGGATAGTTTTAGCATGAGTCTTAACTATAATTTGTTAGCTTCACAACACGAAATGGGGCATATGCTCAACGCCATGTTTACATTTGAGTTTTAGAAAATAATTTTAATATATCAAAATAAGGGGATGACGTGTACAACGCCATCCCTTTTGTTTTATAAGCTTTTAAAAATATTATAAATATCTTCTTCTGTGAGTACTAGGTGGCTATTGCGCATATTTTTTACTTGCATGGCTTTATGCGTAAAGTGTTTGCATTCTTCGGGGCTTAGTTCAAGTTTATCGCCAAGCAGGGCGTGCATGGTGATGGTAAAGGCTGCCACATCTGCTAAATTCATGCATTGTAATATTTCTTGAGCGCGCTGCGGAAATTGCTTGTATACATGCTGCATAAATGCCGGGAAAAGCAAGCCATTGGCTCGCCCGTGGTCTATGTTTTTATAATATGTTAAGGGATATCCCATGGCGTGCACAGCCACTGTGGCCGTATTGGCAATGACCATACCTGCAAGGGTGGAGGCTAAGAGCAGCTCTTGGCATTGCTCAAGGCTCACGTCACCTTTTTGCAATGCAGGAAAACAGGACGCAATGTGCGTGATGCTTTGCTTGGCCAAATTGTCGCTTATGACATTGGCGCGCAAGGCCAACATGCCCTCTATGGCGTGTGATAAAGCGTCGAGAACTGTATTTATAAACACATGTTTTGGTAAGGATTGCATGTATTTTGCGTCTAAATAGGCATAGCGCGGAAATATGATTGGCGTGGCTATGGACATTTTTGTTTCGGCAACGTGATCGGTGATAATGGCATAGGGGGTCGCTTCTGAACCTGTGCCTGCGGTGGTGGGCAAGGCCACAATGGGCAGAGCCTTGGTGTAGGGTGTGGTGAATATATTTTTTGCATGTGCTTCGGGGTGCAAGGCTAGGGCGGCCATGGCTTTGCCGGCATCCAAGGGGGAGCCGCCGCCAATGGCTAACACAAAATCACAATGGTTGTCGCGTGCCAAAGAAGCCCCTTCTAAAACGCAGTCAATGGTGGGGTTGGCCATGACTTTATCAAAAATAACATAGTCTTGACTATTGTTGCTTAAAGCTTGTAGGGCATCGCCAAGGGCTCCGCTTTTTTGCGCAGAACTGGAACCGGTCACCAAGAGAGCCTTAGTGCCTAATGAAGCAAAATGCTGGCATTGCTCTGTTAAACAAGCTGCGCCGCTTATGATGTGTGTGGGCATGAAATATGATAAATGCATAAGAGTTCCTTTTGTAGTTATGAGTGTTTAGTAAGCGCGTTTTGGTAGAGGATGGGTTTACCCCCATGTAAAAACTTATTTTATGAGCACAAAATCTTCGGGAATAGCTCGTCCTCGAGGGATGGTTTCAAAATCAAGACTATGGGCGAGGCCTTCTTTAGCATACAGCCATCCGGCATAGGCCACCATGGCGGCATTGTCGGTGCAGAGTTTTGGGGACGGCACTAAGAGTTTGCCGCCTTTTTGGCTTATGAGTTCTTGCATGGCGCTGCGTAAGTGGCTATTGGCGGCAACGCCTCCGGCCAAAATTATATGTTTAATATGAGGGTATTTCTTGAGGGCGCGACTGCTTTTAATGCAAAGGGTGTCTACAACGGCGTCCACAAAGGCTTTGCACATGTGGCAGAGGTCTTCCGGTGCTTTTTGAGGGTCAAAACTTTCGGTATGCTTTGGTAAAAGTTCAGGATGTTGCGAAATATGGAGATGCGCGGCAGTTTTAAGGCCACTGAAACTAAAATCCAAATTGTCATTGTCGGTATAGGGGCGCGGAAAAAGTTTTTTGCCCTTGCCTTCGGGGGTGCCGCGCTTGGCTAATTGATCAAGTATGTGTCCACCAGGATAGGGCAATCCCAGTATTTTTGCTACTTTATCAAAGGCTTCTCCGGCGGCGTCGTCAAGGGTTTTGCCTATAAGTTCCATATGCTTTGGGCTTTGCATATGGTAAAGGTGTGTGTGACCGCCGGAAACGAGCACACCAAGAGCGGGAAAGATGAGTTCGCCGGCGTTATTTTCTGCATCTTTAAGCCCCACAGCCAAGAGATGGGCATGCAGGTGGTTGATGGCTATGAGGGGTTTTTGGCTTGCTAGGGCAAGCCCCTTGGCAAAGGCCACACCCACAAGTAATGCACCCAAAAGCCCAGGGCCGCGTGAAACAGCGTAATAGTCAATATTTTCCGGCGAGATAGAGTTTCGAGAGAGTAGAGTGTCGTAGAGTTTTCCTATGAGGCGATAGTGCTCGCGCGAGGCAAGTTCTGGCACCACGCCGCCAAAAAGGGCGTGCAATTCCACTTGGGTGGCTAAAATGGAATCTATGAGCTGGCCGTCTTCAACAAGAGCTAGAGCTGTTTCGTCACATGAGCTTTCAATGCCTAAGCAAATCACAATGTTTCCTAATTGCTATTTTCTTTGTATATACGTTCTATATCATTAACATCTTCTTCGGATCCGATAAAGAGCGGTGTTCTGGCATGAAGCTGGTCTGGCACTAAGTCCATAATGTTTTCTTGGCCTGTGCTGGCGCGCCCTCCTGCTTGTTCGGCCAAAAAGGCCAAGGGGGCGGCTTCACACATAAGGCGCAATTTACCTTCGGGCTTTTTATTATCTTTGGGGTACATATAAATTCCACCATTGAGCAAGGTGCGGTGGAAATCTGCCACAAGTGAGCCCACATAACGGGCTGAATAATTAGTATTATGCGCATTTTGTGGGTTTTTGAACCAGTCTATGCACTGCTTGGTAGCAGCATCCCAATGGTGCCAATAACCTTCATTAACAGAAAATACTTTGCCGCGTTTGGGCATGCTAATATAGGGGTGTGAAAGCAAAAATTCGCCCACGCCTGGATCTAGGGTAAAGCCGTGCACACCATCACCTGTGGTGAGCACAAACATGGTGGAGGGGCCATAAAGTATATAACCGGCAGCCATTTGCTTGGTGCCAGGTTGCAGCACTTCTTCCATGGTCACTTCACCCGTGTGGCCTTTGGGACGGCGTAAAATAGAGAAAATAGTACCCACATTAATGTTGACGTCAATATTTGTAGAACCGTCCAAGGGATCAAATATGAGGATATAATCACCTTGAGGAAATTCCGGTGAAACGCGGATGAGCTCGGCATTTTCTTCTGAGCCCATGGCACATAAGTGACCACAGCGCTCCATGCGATAAATGAGCACGTCATTGGCAATTTCATCAAGCTTTTGCACATGTTCGCCTTGTACATTAACTTGACCTGTGCCGCCAAGAACGTCTAAAAGACCAGCTTTGTTCACATGGCGAGAAATAATTTTTCCAGATAAAATAAGGTCGTATAAAAGACCTGTAAATTGGCCTGTGGCGTGGGGGCTGCGTTTTTGGTGCAGAAGTATGTGCTCGGTAATGGTGACTTCGGTCATGTGTGCCTTCCGTTATGCTCAAGATTTGTTAAGGGCAGGCTATGTAGTCTGCCCTTAGAGTGCTGACTTTCGTCAGCACGATCGATAAATCAAGAGCAGGCGCGATTTACTTGCGCCGTTAAGCGATTGATTTTCGTGCCTTACTGCCAAGACAGCTTTGCTGTCTTGGGCGGCACAAAGACCCGCAAGGGGGTTTGTCATTAAACTGAGGGCAGGCCGTAAAGCCTGCCCTTTAGTATTTTTAGCTCAATTTTTATGACCCAGAATTGTCAGTAGATGCCGGAGTTTCGCCACTGTTTTCGCTAGGGGCGCTTTCTTCTGGTGCTGTGGTTTCACTTGCATTATCGCTTGCACCAGTGGCACTTTCTTCTGGTGTTGCGGCTGGTTGACTTTCAGTATTAGTGTCACTGCTTGTATCACTTGATGCTTTGTCACTGTCTGGCGCTGCATCATGTATGGGCGATGGTGCAATCACAGGGTCTGCTGCCGATTCATGAATGGGAGATGGAGCTTCCACAGGGTCTGGAGCAGGGTCATGTATAGGTGAAGGCGCAACCACTGGATCCGGAGCAGGGTCGTGTATGGGCGAAGGGGTAACCACAGGGTCTATGGGTTCCATGGGCTCAGGTGCCGGTTCATAAATGGGCATGGGTGTTCTTGCGCGTTGCTGACGTTGTGCCGGAGCCGGAGCTTGGGCAGGTTGTGGCTCAGCCACAGCAGGTTCTGGCGCGGTTTGTGCTGGTGCTTCTGGCATTTGAACGTCTGACAAGTCAGGCGCAGCCACAGGTTCAGCAGCTAAGAAAGAAGCTTCATGCGTTGAACCGGTGTGAGAGTTTTCTTTTTCGCCAAAGCTTCCATGCACAGGCACACCAAAGATGAGGGGCAGGTTGCCGAAATAGCGCACAGTAAAATAAAATGTGCCGTTGCCATTGCTTACTGTGCCGTTGCTGTCTTCTAACACAACGTTATTCCAAGCAATGCCAGCCATGGGTGTTGTGCCAAAGTCGTATTTACCAGCCCAGAGCACTGCTTGAGGAGCTAAGATAATAAGCTCTTCAGGCGTTTCAGAATATTGTAATAATGAGCGCATATCAAAGTATACAGAAACAACGCCCAAGAAGTTTTGTGAATCATATAAAGGTGTTGCCAAGAAAACTTCTGGGCCCATAGGGGTGTCTTGGGCAATGGCGCGTAGGGCGCGCAAGTTTTGCTTGCTGTCTTCAGCCAAAAGAGGAAGGAAGTCAATGGGTTTCATGGATGGGCCAGGAACTTGTCCAAGCATGGAACCATCGGCGCGAATACCAGCGAAGCCGTTAAGCCATGGAAATCTTGAAAAAAGACCTCTAATCCATTCATTGGTTGGGGGCTTGTCTGCATTGGTCATAAGCTTTTCAAGATTGGTCAGCTCTTTATCAATGCCCATCATGCTTCTGGCCAGTAAAATTTCATACTTTTCCATGTCTCCTTTGTCATCATAATCAATGGTGGCAGGAGCGCTTACATTTCTGTACCAAAAACCCTTGGTATCTTTCCACACGTCCTTAACCTCTTGGTTGGAACTACATCCAAAGCTGCCGAGGGCAAGTAATGCCATAAGCAAGGCGACGGGGGTTTTTGTAAGATGTTTCAACATATGGTATCCTTCTTTGTGTATGACTAAAAATACTAGTAATGTTAAATTGTTATGAAGTCACACGACTTTCAAGACGTTCAGCCAAACTTTCTAGCACAGAAAGGACTCTATCTTTAGCCGGAGAAGGAGCTTCCACCGCCGGCTTTGCCTCTTGTTCTTTTGTGTTGTTCAAACTTGCAGTTAAGGTGTTGATTCTATATTGTAAATCTTCTTTTTCAATGTCGCTTTGTGTCGCTTGCACAAGTTCGTTATAAATGCTTAAAGCGCCTGCATAATCATTTTGTTCGGCCAGCACTTCAGCCATGGAACGGGTGCGCAAGGAATACTCTTCGCCTTCGTCTTGCTCTTTTTTCTTTTCATTGGGAAGATTTTCCGGCATGGGATTTTTGGCAAGAGAAGTATCTTCAACAGTTGCGGGGGGATTTTTGGGCTGCACAAAAGAGTTTATTTTACCCACAATTTGTATGGGTTTATCGGATTTGACGGGGTTTTGTGTAGGGTTAATGCTTTCAGGGGCAGGGCTAAGGCTTTTAAGGCCGGCAGCAAAAATATCAGATATGGAAAGATTTTTTTGCTTAAACGAAACTGCTAAGAAAGATAATATGAGGCTTGTGTCGCCTTGCATGTCACTATTTTTGGCATTTTCTCCCCAGGCTTGCCAAAAACCCGCATAGCGAGCCAAAAGTGGCGCCACAATGGAAAGTTGTTTTTCCAATTCTTCGGCGTATTCGGCATTTGGCGAAGACTTATGCAATAATTCCACGAGAAAAAGGCGAGCTTCAATGAATTCGGGATTACGCTCAAGCCCACGGAATAGAGTTGTTAAGGCCCTTGGTATTTCATTGTTATTGGCAAGCATTTTTGCCAAGGGGAAGAACAATTTTGAACCGGGCTCAAGGTCTACAACTTCTTGATACCAATCAATTTTTTCGCGCATGACCGTCCTCTTCTGACTTTACATTGTCTGTTGTATCTGTAAAAAGATACAAAATTTCATTGTCTCGAACATAGTGAAGGCGTTGCCTAATCATTTTTTCTATATACGCATCATCAGATTTAAGTAGGCGTATTTCTTGGCTTAATCTCATGTTGACAGAATCTAATTCTGTAAGTTCACTGACAAGGCTTGCGTATTGTTTGCGCAAGTGGTTAAAAGCTAACACTCCCCCGTCACCCCATACCATGCGGTAAAACAGCACAACATTCAAGATGCCAAGAGCCACAAGTAAGAGGGTTCGCCAAAACATATTATTGTAATACTCTTTTGCTATGGCTTAAACTTTGTGCTTGCACATAGGGCAAAGTTAATTCTTGCAAAAAAAACGAAGTGGCTTGCTCTAGGCGGTGCACGTCGGCCTCGCAAAGGCTTATGTTGTCAACATCTTTAAGATAATCTTTAAGTGCTGTCATTTCTTTCTTGAAATTTTCATACAAAGAGTATTTCTCCATATCCGGTTCAAGGTCTAAAATGGTCTGTAAACAATTTCTTAAACGTATTTGTAAATGTAATGACATAATTCTTATAATTCTTTTTTTTGCACTTGCTTTATGAATCCGTAAACGTAATTTATGCCGGAAAAAACCGCCAAAACAACAGATATATATAAAAGAAACATACCAATAGGTTGTGGGTTAAAGCCTAGAGTTGGATAATGTAAAATAAGCGCTCCAAGAGCCAAAACTTGGAGCACAGTTTTAGCTTTGCCATAATTATCCGCCGCAAGCACAATACCCTCGTCAATGGCCATGGCTCGCAAACCTGTTACCACAAGTTCCCGACATATTATTAAAATTGTTAACCAAGCAGGTACCCAATGTAGTTCTGCAAACATAATTAAAATAGAACATACAAGAACTTTGTCTGCTAAAGGGTCAAGAAATTTACCAAAACTTGTAATTAAATTGTAGCGCCTTGCAATATAGCCGTCTGCCCAATCTGTTAAAGAGGCCGCCACAAAGGCCAAAGTTGCAAACAGGCAAGCCACAGGCCCTTCAAAATAAAGTAGGACAATTATGAGCGGCGTTATGAGTATACGCAGAAGTGTAAGTTTATTGGCTAAGTTAAACATCAAAAATCCAAATATATTGTTTTGGCACATATGGAGGAGCACGCAAATTGCTGCTAAAAAAACATCCCCCACATACAAAGACTAGTCCTATCATATTTTTGTTGCGCAGAAAAGAAAAATTTCTGCGTCAAAAATTGAAAACTACAATGGG
>CAYJHG010000053.1:0-7974 GCA_964369535.1 uncultured Desulfovibrionaceae bacterium | reverse complement strand
AAGTACGATTGAATATTATTTAGTGGATTAATAGCTAGCAACCCAAAAAGCACTGAATTCAGCGCTACATGGTTTTTTTTGCCTCCTAATGCCTTAAAATGCATGTGGAGGCTTTTGTTATGTGAGTGTTCGCTGTTAAAAAATAATGGTAAAAAAACGCTAAAAAACCTTGACAAAGCTTAAAGCCTTGAGTTTGTGGAAAGATAAAAAAATATGAAAATAGAAGAAAAAAAGAGATAATAAGAGATAAGTTTGTATCTGTGTGTGGAAAAGGTTTTGGTTCAAAAAATCTTTCCTTTGAAAATGCCTTTGAGTAAAGGGGCTAAACGAGAGTAGGTAATTATTGGAATTATTTTTTATGATTATATTTTAAATTGTTAAGTAAAAAATGTTTAAAGGAACATTGGGGGAAAAAAAAGATGCCAAGTGGTGATAATGCCGTTTGTGAAAAAACTTCCCCATAGGGTATAAGGTTCACATGTCAACGAATTGGTCAAAAATATGTACTAGCCTTCAAAAAACGCTAAAAACGGGCGAATATAAGGTTTGGATCGCACCTCTTAAAGGAAGTGTTATGGGCGATGTTGTGCGCATTGTTGCGCCAAGTGCCTATATTGCCGACTGGGTAGAGGGGCGTTTTTCAGACTCTTTGCGCGAAGCCGCGGCAGATGTTTTGGGTGTACTTATTGCAGATGTGCAGCTTGAATTCATTGTGGAAAGTGCTTTGCATATGCCGCGCAGTATTCATGATTCAGGCAAGCAGGGCATACATACTTTGCGTAGCATGGGGCACAAATACCAAGTATCCACAGAAGTACCCGCGGCGCAAAAAGACGTGGCCGAAAGATCAGGTTGTGCCCATTTTGCTAGCCATGCTTTAAATTTTGCTTCTTCTGCCAAAAATACCGAACAAGCCGCCTTGCCTTTGCCAGCTCAAAGTCCACTTAGCAAGGTGCGGTGGCGACATGATTTTAATGACTTTGTGGTGGGGCCAAGCAATGCTATGGCTGTGGCTGCTGCTCAGGATATTTGCCGTAGCAATGGGCATGTGGAAACGCTTTTTGTAAGTGCTGCATCAGGGCTTGGCAAAACTCACCTTATCCATGCCATAGGGCAAAGCCTTGCCAAAGAACAAGGCGGTAAGGCGCGTGTGGGCTATTTGACGGCAGAAGATTTTACAACTCATTTTGTGCGAGCCAGCCGACAGCACCACATGGACACTTTTAAAAATTGTTTGCGCGACTTGGACGTACTTTTGCTTGACGATGTACATTTTTTTGAAGGCAAAGAAAAAACACAAGACGAAGCTTTAGCTACCATTAAATATTTACAATCTCAAGGGAGCAGGGTGGTCATTACTTCGTCATTTACTCCGCGCGAATTACAAAAATTAGACAGTCAATTGGTTTCGCATTTTTGCTCGGGTTTGCTTACCAATATGGATAAACCCACCAAGGATATGCGTCGTTCCATTTTGTCGCATAAAGCACGTCAGCATCAGGTCTTATTGCCAGACACAGTAACAGATGCCCTTGTGGATCATTTATGCGATGATGTGCGTCAATTGGAAAGCTGCTTGGCTAATCTGGTTTTTAAGGCACGGCATTTAAACAGTGTCATAAGCCTTGAAATGGCCATGGATGTGCTGGCACAATATGCAAAAGTAGAGTCTCGTCCTGACATAGAGAAAATTATTGAGCTAGTTTGCAGTAGTTTTGAGCTTAAATTTTCGCAGCTTGCTTCGCGAAACCGTCGCAAAGAACATGTTTTGGCGCGTGATACCATATTCTATTTGGCAAGAAAGCACACGGAACTTTCTTTGAAAGAGCTTGGGGATCGTTTTAATCGCAAACATTCAACGGTTATAAAGGGTATTGCTGCCATCGAGCGAGAATTGCAAAAAGAAACAAGCCTTGGCAGGCAAGTGGCTAAGACCTTAGACATGATTGAAAAAAATGCCGGCTTGTCCATGCGTTAAAAAACCCGCTCAGTGTGCAGCGGGTTTTTTTATACAAAAAATTACAAAAATTACTTAAGGCTTTCTTTTAAATTTTTTCCCGCACGGAATTTTACACCTTTAGAAGCAGGGATGGTGATGGCTTCGCCGGTACGAGGGTTGCGGCCTTGGCGGGCTTTGCGATTTTCTACCACAAAGGAACCAAAACCCACTAAAGTAAGCTTTTCTTCTTCTTTTAATCCTGCAGCAATGGAATCAAGTACTGCACTTAAAGCGCGCTCAGAAGCAGCCTTGGTCAGGTTTGCGTTCTGAGCAATTTTATTAACTAAATCAGCTTTTGTCATGAGATCACTCCTCATCATGTTCTAAAAGTCAAACTGTAAAATGTAATGTCAAAAAGACTTAACCTTCCTCTTGCCATCATAATATGCAAGTAAGGCTTGAGTAAAATTGTTGCGATGCCTTATGCTGCATATTAATCCCCACAAGTAAGACAAACATTTTTAGCAAGTAAAGTCAAGTGATTGCTTGCTGTGAAGTAGTATGTCTTGAAAATTTTTGGGCGTAAGGTTTTCTGGGCGTAAGGTGGGGGCTAACTGTAATGCCTCAAGGGCTTGTATATATTGCGGAGCATTGTTTTGCTTAAAAAGCGATTTGAGCTGCTTTCGTCTGTTTTGAAAGCACATTTTAATAAGTTTTGCTAATTCATTTGCGTGCTTGGGTCTTTGCGCAAGGCTTAAAGGGGTGAAAGAAAGCACTGCTGAATCAACCTTGGGAGGGGGCGAAAAAGATTTTGGTCCCACCACAAATTCCCACTGAGGCTGTACAAAGCTTTGTATCCATACGCTTAAGGCGCCATAGTCTTTAGTTCCAGGCTTTGCCACAATGCGCTCTCCCACTTCTTTTTGCATCATAAACACAGCTCGCACAAGACCCGTAGTTTCAGAAAAAATATCCCACATGAGGGGGGATGCCACATTGTAGGGCAGATTGCTAATAATTTTCCAAGGGTTGTCTTTATTTATGCGGCTCCAATCCATATGCAAGGCGTCCATAAGCACTGCTTGGGTATGGGGATTTTTCCTTAATTTTTGCCTTTCAGCAGCAAAATGTCGGTCTTTTTCGAGTAAAAGTAGGTGCTGTAGGGGGTGTTCTTCAAGTATATTGGTCAAGGCTCCAGGTCCTGGCCCAATTTCAATGACTTTGTCTTTAGCTTCTGTGCGCAAGGCACGGACTATTTTTTCCGAAATATTTTTATCTCGCAAAAAATGCTGTCCAAGACTTTTTTTGGCTCGCGGTTGACTCATGTGTGTCCTTTTTCATGTTGCATGGCACGAATAAAGCACCATCCACACAAGCCATACTGCAAATACATAACAAAGGCAATATGCTAAACGAGACCTCGTGGCAAAAGCAAGCTCCAGTTTACATTCAGAACATGGGGGATAGTCTTGCTTGCCCGTTAAACCAGCCGCTAGTTTGGCAAATGCTCCTCAAGGGTACGCTCAATGGCACTAAGGCTGAAATTTTTCATAATGTGCAAAGATTTTTTGTGTTTTTTGCAAAGGCTCTTTACCTGCAAACAGGCGGCGTGGCTGTTGCAATTTACGGGGCATAAAATCATGTCTGCACGTTGTAAAAGATTTTCAAGCTTGTTACCGCCTTTGCGTAAATGGCCTGCATGGTACTCAAACTCATGTCCATTGGCTTCAATAAGTTGGCGGTATAATGGTTCCATGCGTTCTATGCCACCAACTATAAGCACTCTTTTGGGGCAATTAGCGCAAGGACAGGGATCGCTGCATGTTTTGCAAGCCATATCTTTGGCTTGAAAAGATTGCGAATTTTTATTTGTCATTTTCATGGATTGTTTTGATTTTTTAGCCATAATGAGTCTCCTAAAATAATGCTTGACTACAATCTAGACTAATTGAAAATGATTGTCAATATTAAAAATGCTTTTTTGTGAAAAAAGTTATTTGATAAGCACTAAAAAACAAATAAACCTATTAAAATGAGGCCACTGTATAAGCCTCTTCAAATGTAAAAGATTACGTAAAAAAGAAAAATGCACTTATTTCATTTTAAATCCTCGACCTAAGGCGCAGCCAATGGCGGCAATGTTTAGCAGGCCAAAGAGTATGAGGTCAACGCGCATGCTGTGTAGGAAATCGTCGATATTTTCTTGACTTACAGGAGCATCACCTAAGAAAAATCCAAGTGTTATGCTAATGATAGTTGTATTTAGTAGTCCGCCGGCGGTGCGCATGGTGCCTGAAACACTGGCAGCTTGTCCCACATGTGCTTCGTCAACGCTTTCGAGCATTACGGTGGTATTTGGGGCTGCAAAAAGTCCCATGCCGATGCCAAGAACCACTTGTGCAAAGACAAAGAAGCCTAAGTGGCTTTCGAGTCCAAGGAAGGCTGAGGAGCAAAGGCCAAGTCCGGTAAAGGTTATGCCTATGGCGCTTATGCGTCCTGCGCCGTAGCGCTCAGAAAGGGTGCTGGAATAAGGGGTCACCAAGGTTTGCACCACAAATTGTAAGGACAGAAAAAGACCGGCTTGCATAGCACTTAGGTTTCGTACCAATTGCAGATATATGCCAAAAAAGAACAACATACCAAAGCAAGAGCTGAAATTAATAAAGGCTGCCAATGAAGAAAGGGCAAAGAGTTTATTTTTGACCAGCAGGCGAATATCTAAAATAGGGTAAGGTGTGTGCAATTCCATGCGAATATAGATTATGAAGAGCACAATACCTATGCCCATAAGTATAAGGCTTAATGGAAGGTTTTTTTGGATAATGGTGCAGCCTATGGTAAATGAGGTCATGCTGAGGCCAAAAAAAATGCTGCCTTTCCAATCAAAGGGTTCGCCCCTGCCTTGGTACCATTCTTTGTCAATGACAAAGCGCATACAGTACAGCGGCACAAGGCTAGCCAAGGCTGTGCCCCAAAAAAGCCAGCGCCAGCCTATGGTTCCTGCTATGATTCCGGCTATGGGTGGGCCACAAGCAATGCCAGCATAAACAGCCATGGCTGAAAAACCAACATAGCGGCCAAGCAGGTGGCTTGGGGTGGAAACAGCCAATATGGCAAGACCACTGGCACTGAACATGGCTGAGCCTGTAGCTTGAGCAATGCGTAAAAGAAGCAAGATGTAGATATTATTTATAAAGCCTACAAGCATTGTGGTGAGGGTAAATATGCAAATGCCCCACAAAAAAATGCGCCTGCGCCCCCAAATATCGCCCATGCGCCCTGCGGTGAGTTGAAACATGGTCAGCCCCAAGGCATAAAAGGTGATAAGTAGGCTTAATTCCATGGCACTGGCATGGGTATCTGCGCCAATGGAAGGAAGTATAGCATTTACGCCAGCCATCATAAAGGGCATCAAAAATTGTGCGGAAGTGGTGGTAAAAAGAATTATGAGGGCTTTGTCTTTCATGTAATCATCTTATTTATGTGTGAATATTTTATGTTTATTCTTGGTCGTGTTGCAGGAAAAACAATTCTTCAAAAATATCTAAAAGCTGTCCATAAAGGCCGCCTGCTTCCATGACTTTACCAAAAAGGTATTGTCTTTCTTCAAGGAGTTTATGTCTATTTACCGCTTGTGGCAAGGGCACAGCAAGGGTGGTGGCCAATCTTTCGGTGAGCAAATAATTTTCTACATTTTCCAGTAAAATGGGCAGATTTTTTGCAACGGAGTCCATGTTCTTTTGCCAAAATTGCAGAGCTTTGGGTGTTGGTTTTTGGCGTAAAATACTGCAAAGCACAATGTAGAGATTATTTAAGGCAGTGCCCGGTATGCCGGTGCGCCAGCCAAAGAGCCAAGGTGTGCGTCTGAAAAGTAAGTGGTGTTCTACACCAAGTTCCATAATATGCTGCATCCCTCTATATGCTTTGTATAAAAGTTCTGCGTCGTCTTGATTTTGCCAGGTGAGGGGCGCGTTGTCTTTAATTCTACCTCGCTCTACATAGCTTATGTGTCCTGTGGGGCTCACATGCCCCATATACCATTGGGGGCTTACGACATTTTTGGGGCTTATGTTGGCCATGGTACGCAGTAAATGCCCAAACCAAGCATTGGCAGAAGGTGACTCTGGTGTTTCAAGGTGTGAATAGGAAAGCACATAGCAGCCTTTGCCGTAATCGCCTGTGATAATGCAGGGTTTTCCTTGTAGAAAATGCGCTTGCATATCCACGCCATATTTTTCTTTCCACTCAGTAAAAATATGTGGTGGCAGATGGGCTATGTCTATGTCTGCCACTTGTAAGTCTGAGTCTGCCATGTGATATGTAGCTAAAATAGTAACATTGTCATGGTTTTCGGCAGCAAAGCGCCCAGGCCACCAAATGGGCACAGCAAGGGGCAAGGGGCTTTTGAGGGTGAGTTTGTGGTCTGCTACGTGTACAAGCATATGCCCAGAAACTAGGTGCTGCATTCTATCTGTATAAGTAGCTCTTTTCCAAGGACACAGTTTAAGTCCGCCTTTATCAGAAAGGCCAAGGCCTGCACCGCCGCAAAAGCCTATATATTGTCCACCTTTATTCACATAAGCGCGTATGGCATTAAGGCCTTTTTCTCCTAATGCTTCTGCTTTAAGCCTTGCTGTGCCGCCAGGAACGATGAGCGCTGCCGGCGGCTTGCCAGAAAGCAATCCTTCTGCTATTTCATATGCCTTGACAAGACGAAAGGGCACACCCATGCCTTGCAAGGTGTGTAGGAGCATGTGCCCCCATATATGTGACGCATCCCAAAGGATGTATAGAGTTTGATGCATAATTGTGAACCTCTCGGTTCTTCATACCTTACCTTTTCTGGAGAAATCAAGATGGCGGAGAACGCACTTCCGAAGGGCTACGAACCCCAAAATGTGGAGAGTCGCTGGTGCGAATATTGGGAAAAAAATTCAGTATTTACACCTAATATGGACGCTAAGGATGACGCATATTCCATCGTTATTCCACCACCCAATGTAACAGGCATGCTACATATCGGACATGCCTTAAATATAACACTTATTGACGTTTTGTGCCGCCATGCCAGACAAAAAGGAAAAAAAGTTTTATGGGTGCCCGGCACGGACCATGCTGGCATTGCCACACAAAATGTGGTGGAACGCGCCTTGGCTAAAGATGGCATTAAAAGACAAGACCTTGGGCGTGAAGCTTTTGTGGAAAAGGTGTGGGAATGGCGTGAAGATTATGGGCACCGTATTTTAGATCAAATAAGCAAGCTTGGGGCTTCGGTGGACTGGTCGCGTTTGCGCTTTACCATGGACGAAGGTTTATCTAAAGCCGTGCGCAAGACTTTTGTGGATTTATACCATGAAGGATACATATATAAAGGCGATTATATTATTAATTGGTGCAATCGCTGTCATACGGCCTTAGCCGATGATGAAGTGGAACACGAAGAACGCCAAAGCCACTTATGGCATATTCGTTATCATGTGGTGGGCAGCGATGAGAGCATTACCATTGCCACCACTCGACCCGAAACCATACTTGGTGATACTGCTATTTGTGTACATCCAGAAGATGAGCGCTACACACACCTTATAGGTAAAAAAGCATATGTGCCCATTGTTAAACGCGAAGTTCCTATTATTGCCGATAGTTATGTGGATAAAGAGTTTGGCACAGGCGCACTTAAAGTCACGCCTTCGCACGACCATAATGACTGGCAATTAGGGCATACGCATAAATTGGAATTTATCCAAGCTATTGATGATAATGGCAATATGAAAGATGTGGCCGGGCCTTATGTGGGGCTTAGCAAAGAAGAATGCCGTAAGCGTATTGTGGCTGATATTGAAGCGCAGGGCGATCTTGTACAAATAGAAGAAATACGCCACGCCGTAGGGCAGTGTTATCGTTGTCAAACGGTGGTGGAACCGCATGTGTCTACCCAATGGTTTGTGGCCGCCACCAAACTTGCCCCGCGCGCGCGCGCGGCCGCCCCAAAGCTTACGCAAATTTTGCCGGAATCTTGGCTAAAGACCTATTAT
>CAYJHG010000052.1:0-8061 GCA_964369535.1 uncultured Desulfovibrionaceae bacterium | reverse complement strand
TGCAAACCATCGGCACTTTTTTCTTCCCCAAGAGTAGCCTTGGCAATATTATCCAAAGACACACGGTAGGAAAGCTTCTCTTTAACTTTTTGCAACATGTCCACCGTGGGCAAAGTTTGCAAGTCATAAGGCGCAAAAGGCTGCAATACGGCATAATCAAAACGGCTGATATTAAAACCCACAATACACGGGCAAGTACGCAATACAGCAAAAAGCTCCCCTAAAGTGTCTTGCGTATAGGCTGTAAAAATCTGGGTTTTACTGTCATACAAAACAGCCACACTCACTCCCATGTTCTTAGCCTTATGCCAGCCTCCCACTTCTGCGGCAGAACGGCGCGTTTCCACATCCAAAACCATATACTCGCCTGCATTTATACTAGAAATCTCTTTGGGCATATCTTGTATTTCTATGTGTATTTTATGCTTGTCATCCCACGGCATGCGCCACAAAAGTCGCAAAAGCTCTAAAGCTCCTGTCTTGCTTATGGGTCTATTACCGGAACCACATTTGGGCGAATGCACACAAGAGGGGCAACCGTCTTCGCAAGCACAAGATTCAATGCTTTCTTGCGTACTTGTAAAAAGTTTTTCCGCCTCGGCAAAGGCATGACGGCAAAGGCCTGCACCGCCCGGCAAAGCGTCATAAATAAAGACAGCCGCTAAACCCACTTGAGCATGCAATGGCGTGGATATACCCCCAAAATCATTGCGATCTGCCATTACTTGCAAAGGAAGCATGGCAATGGCGGCATGTTCTAGGGCATGAATGGCACCCATGAAATGCACAAAATTTTCTTCTAGCACATGGCGCACTGAATCTGGTATGACAATCCAAATTCCTTCTGTTTCAAATACTTGTGGTGGAAAATCCAAGGGTATAATGCTTAAAAGAGCATTGCCATGTGTGGCGCGTTTTTCATAGCCTGTAATAAGCTCGGTAATGCGCAAGCGCCCCCAAAACACTTGGGCGCAGCCAAGCTTTTTTTCGGCCTGCACATGCAAAATTTCTGTGCTCTTTTGCGTGCGCACCCGTGTGTACCATTTAACCTTGGCTTGCTTTGCCTTACTTCTGTGTGCGCCAAGATCAAGACTTGTGATTTCATAGCTTTTTCCACGGTGCAAATACACAGCGCCGGGGTGCGTTTCTTTCAAAGCCCGCATGCCGTCCACTGTGCCTATAATGCGCCCGTCTTCATTTTCAATGGTGTATGTGGCACCAGAGCCGCGCATGTCCACATGGCGCTGTGGCCTTTTTCGCGCAGCCAAATATTCGCTGCCATCGGCACTTTGCAAAAGTAAGCCTTGCTCTGTAAGTGCTTGTAGGGCATTTTGCACATGTGGTCTTTGTAACCAAGAGGCATCATAACTTGCCGGACGCAAAGGCATTTCAGCGGCGGCACATTCTAAGTGCTGCTCTAAAATCACTTCATTGTCCACATTAATAATCACATCTTCGGCACGGCGCTTAAAAAAATCATCGGCATGGCGCACTATATATTGGTCAAGGGCATCTTCTCCTGCCACCAAAATGACAGCCGAATCTTGCTTAGCTCGCCCCACGCGCCCTCCCCTTTGCAGAGTAGACATGACGGTGCCCGGATAGCCCACCAAGATGCAAAGATCAAGGCCACCAATGTCTATGCCAAGCTCCAAAGCGCTGGTGGATATGATGGCCAACAATTCGCCAGAGTGCATTTTGGCTTCGATATTACGCCTTTCTTCGGGCAAAAAGCCGGCTCGATAAGCGGCAATACGACCTTTATAAGGATTGTCCGCATTATTTCCTGTGGCCCAAAGAGCCAAAAGTTCTGTCATACGGCGTGAGCGGCAATACACTATGGTGCGCAAATTCCGCGCCAAGGCTGATTTAATAAGTCCAATGGTGGCAGAATTGGGGCTGTCATGCGGATTTAAAAATACAAAATGTCTATTGCCTTGTGGCGCGCCGCTTTCATCTATAACCACAGGCGAAGCTGTTTTAGAACTGTGCTGCGCATGCAAAGGCGACAATCCCACAAGCTGCGAACCAAGCTCTGCCGCATTGCCCACAGTGGCCGTGCTCAAAATATGGCAAGGTCGCTTGCCATAACGTGCGACAACGCGCCGTAAACGCTGTAGTAATTGCGCCATATGCGCCCCCAACACACCTCTATAAGTGTGCGCCTCATCAATAACCACATGTTGCAAACCGGCAAAAAATACTGTCCATTGTTCGTGGTGTGGCAAAATGCCAAGATGCAGCATTTCCGGCGTGGTAATGAGCACCGACGGCGGCTGTAAGCGCAATTTACGACGAAAATGCGGTGTAGTGTCACCGTCATAAATAGCAATAGAGGGGCGAGCGTCCTTGGGCCAAGGCTGCACCATGTTTTCAAAGCTGGCTTTTTGGTCTTGAGAAAGAGCTTTTAAAGGAAATATATACAAAGCACGCGCTTCAGGGTCGTGCACATGACTTTCAAGCACAGGCAAATGATAAATAAGGCTTTTGCCGCTGGCTGTGGGTGTGGCAACCACCACATCTTGCCCACTGCGAATGTGATCTGTGGCTTTGGCTTGGTGGGCAAAAAGCTGCGCAATGCCTTGCGCTTCAAGAACATTTTGCACAGCCTTTGACCAAGGTCTTTTAGGCTTGGCAAACACAGCTTCGTGCCCACGTAGCACACGATGATGTGTAACTTGCGTCCCAAAAGACGATGCAAGCAATGCTGAAATATAATCGGTAATGCCCATCTAGGCCAAAACCTCAGCCATACAAGCGCAAATACGGTGCACATCTTCTTGGCTCAATTCAGGATGCAAAGGCAAAGAAAGCAATTCAGCAAATAATGTTTCACTAGCGGGCAAATGGGCAGTGCGTGCTTCTTCTTTATAAAATGTAAACATATGCGCAGGTTTATAATGCACAGCTGTTTCTATGCCCTGCTCTTTCAAGTGACTTTGCACAATATCTCGTTGCCCATGCAAAATGCGCACAGAACACATATGGGGCACAATATATGCTGAGGCTTCTTTTTGTAAAAAAGCTATTTTGCCTTTCTTTACCAGCGGTGTAAGTAATGCTTCATATAATGCTAAAAGCTCGCGCCTTTTGGGGGCAAATTCTTTGGGCATGCGCTGCAACTGCACACGCCCAAGGGCAGCATTCATATTTTGCATATGATAGCGAAAACCGCGCTGTTGCACATTAATATCCTTTCCAGCACCCTGCAAACCAAGCACACGCCCACGACGGCATATAACGCCTAAGGCTTTATCAAAAACTATAACAGCTCCCCCTTCGCCGGCTGTGATATTTTTAATGCCGTCAAAACTAAAGCAAACACTGTGCTTTTGAACTGCATTACTTACAAAAGGGCTGAATGACCCAATCATTTTTTCACCATAGCTGCAAGCAAAGGCATGGGCTGCGTCTTCAATAACATGCAGCTTATGCTTCATGGCAAAGGCATATAACTTATCTAAAGCCCAAGGATTGCCGGCATAGTGCACAGGCATAATGGCATAAGTATTTTCGCTCAACAGGCTTTCAGCATGGTGCAAATCAAGGGTGGCACTTTCGGCATGTACATCGCAAAAAACGGGCTTGCACCCGGCAGCACTTATGGCTTGTACAGAAGCCACAAAGGTCAATGATGGCACAAGTATTTCTTTTAAGGAGCATTGAGAAATTGAAGGTTTTGATGGGTTTTTTTCAACAATCACTTTATGATTATCATTCTCATTATCAAAAAAATTCTTTTGTGATAATGCAAGCATGGCTTCTAAGCATACATGCAAGGCCGCAGTACCTGAATTTACACAAATAACTTGCCAGTCTTCTACGTTTAGGTAGGCGGCAAGCTCTTTTTCAAAATGGTGCACTTCTTGACCCATGCCAAGGTAGCCGTCTTCTAAAATAACGCGGCGCACTGCTTCTGCTTCTGCCTGCCCAAGCACAGATTTATTCAGGCGAATGGATTTCATATTATTTTGTTATGCCGTATTTTTTAATATCTTCAGCGCACCAGGCCTCCACTTCCGCACGTTCTTCAACATCTAAATAGGCAAGCCAGCTCTCGCGTAATGTATCATAGCAATGAATGCGCAATTCTTTCCATAAGGGCTTTGCCACATCCCAAGGTTTTGGCCCATGAAAATGCACAATATGCGCTGTTTCTGCCGCGTCTTCGTGATAGGGGGGGCGGTTCCATGTGCCCTCCAAGCGCGATATGCGTTTGCCAAAAAAATAATTGAGCAATGATTGGTCTAAATTGCCTATGCGATGCACATTTTGCGCACAAAAAGCCAAAAAATTGTGTATATAGTCATACTTGCGCAAGCGGGCCACATTAAAAAGCACTATACCGCTACTATAGGTCCAAATGGGAAAAGGCAAATTTACCACATAGGCATTTTCACGCCATGTATAGTCAAGGCTTTCATATTCATGGAAAAAGGGAGCTGTATATTCGGCGGCCATGGCCATATAAGCGGGTTTTTGTTCCAAAAGCCATGAAATATCTTTGCGAAAAAGCACATCGGCATCACAATACAGCACATAGTCTTCTTGCAAAAGTTCTGGCACAAGGCACAGTTCAAGTTTTAAAAAACACCCTATACAACGGTGAAATTGTGGGGGAATATGATCTTTTTGCAGCACAGGTGTATAGCGTGCCACGGGGATATTGTCCTTAGCAAGACCTGCCAAAATATGTGCGTCATTTCCTGCATAGACACAAAGACAAGGGGTGTCTTTTCCCATAACATGGCGCAAGGAGCGCACGGCCACTTGCACAAGGCGTAAGAACTGCGGATTATCGTCTATGCAAAAAACAATGCGCATATTATTCCCTAGAGTTTATAGAATAAGGCCAAGGCATTATATGCAAAGGCACACTTTCATGTATTTCTGCCAAGGCTGCATGTACGGCTCTTTCTCTATGCGGCGAAAAAACTATTTTTAACAGAGCTTCTTGCCTATTCAATACGGAAAAATACGCCAGATGCTCATAAGCTTCAAGCAAAAAACGAAACATTCCCACCAAAGAAGGTTCAAGGCGCACCAGCAAAAGACCGCTTTGTGTGGCTGGGGCAAGCGGTGGGCCAAGGCGCCTTCTACGCAATTTTTTATTATTTTTTTGAGGCGCTCTTAAGCTTAGGTTTGCACTCGCAGCTTTTGTTTCTTTATGTATCAAAATTATTGCCACCCCAAAAAGCGCAAAAGGGCAATGCTAAGCATAGCACAAGCAATAGTGCCAAAAAAACTGCGCGTATAATAACTCACCAAAAGCGAAGGAATAGCGGCTAATAAAGCGGTATTTTGCAGACTAAAATTTAACGCGCCCCCATAGAACAATATGTCCGGAAAAAGCAAAGCAGACATGACAGACACAGGCACAAAAGAAAGCCACAATAAAGCATTTTTAGGCAAGCTTTCGGCAGAAAGGTACATTATGGGCAATATGCGCGGTATAACTGTCACCAAGGTGCAACCCAATATGAGCAACAAAAGATCCGTATGCATTATTTTTGGCTCCTTTGCGCGCGCAAAATTGCTCGTTTTTTTCTGATTACATAGGCTTTATTGTAATAGTGCAACCAAAGGCCAAATGTAGCGGCAAGTAAGGTGGCTAAAATAACATTCCACTGCCCCAAGCCCACATATTTTAAAATCACAGAGGCACTGCCTGCAAATATCGCCACCGCCACATGCAGATTGCTTCTAAATTGCGGCACAAGCAAAGCCAAAAACATGGCCGTTAAAGCATAGTCAAGCCCCATGGGTCGCACATCTGTTATGAGTGTGCCAAAAAATACCCCCACAACTGTGCCCAAAACCCAGGAAAGGTGCGCTGTCACATTGCAACTGTACAAAGTGGCCAAAGAAAGGCGCCAACCTTGCTGAAAAGCACTAGAATGCACCCCAAAGGTTTCGTCGGTAAGCTCACAACCCATTAAAAAGCGCTGCCATCGCTTAGTCCCTGTCATGTGGGTGGAAAGAGAAGCAGACATGAGTAAATGGCGCAAATTTACCACAAAAACGGTCAATACCACCGAGGCCACTCCAACGCCACTACCCCACAAAGACACAGCCACAAATTGACCGGATCCGGCAAAAACCGTAATAGACATGAGTATGGCCATGCTTGGGCTAAAGCCATTTTTCACCGCTAAAACACCAAAAGCAAAAGCTACGGGCACATACCCAAGCACAATGGGCAAGCCGCGCTTTAAGCCTTCACCTATGGCAGATGCTTGTTTATTATCCATGAAATTCTTTCTTTATTATACTAAAAAAAACAAACCTGAAAAATACAAAGAAACATTTTTCAGGTTTGAAATTGCAATACAGTTTAAATTATTTAAACAAATATGCATATTTTACGGCAAGCCCGTCGGTGCGCTCAGCTACTTTGGCAGCCACAGCATCCACATCGTCAAGGCTTAACACATCCACTTCTTGGGCAAGCAAATAGCCAAGGTGAGCATCGCTTTGACTAAAAACCCATACCAAGGAATAAACCGAGCCCACATGTGGGCGATCGGCAAATTCAGCCTTGGTTGTAAGCACCAAGCGGATTTTGGGAGCATTTTCTTCATTAAGTTTAAAAAGGTTACTGGCATTGAAAACTTCTTTCAAACGGGTGGAAAGGCGAATGCCAATACTGTCTGTGCCTGTATGCGCCACAGAAACTAAAGTACTGCGCGCCTCTACTTTTATAGGCGTATCGGCTTTGGGCGCACCGGCCTTGCTTTCTTCTGCAGCCAAAGCAGGCACAGCAAAAAAAGAACTCAATAGCATAAAAGACGCACATAAAAACACACATGCAAATCGACTCATCATATACATAATACTTCCTTTATAATGATATAGTAAAATTTTATGTAAGCAGTATATACGCAGTAGCCTTACATGGCAATGCATATGGAGCATGATAAAGTCATTTGTAGGCCTTAATTTTCATCTTTTCTTATGAATTTTTTTATTGCTAGCATAAGAGGATTTTGCCCTTGCCTATAGGCTTTTGCAATTAGATGCAAATCCATGCCTAAAGCTGCGCATAACATTACGCTATGATTAATAAGGCTTGTACGCAAAAAACCATGTTTAAACCAACGACGTCCCGATGTGTATAGCGTATCCGGCAAAGCCACAAGTCGCCCCTGTTCTCGCGCTTTTTTCACCAAGAACACATCTTCCAAAATGGGCACATTGGGCAAATTCCACTGTAAAAAATCCTTTTTTCGCACAAAAAGCCCTTGATCGCCATAGGGACGCTGTAAGCAGGCACAGCGCATTCTTGTGCCCCATTCCACAAGGGGACGCGACCAAAATTTTTCCATAATGCCAAAGCGAAAATAGCCAAGGCTGTGATGCTTTTGGGCAAGAGCATTGCGTACTTTTCTGTCCCAATCTTGGGGCAAAAGGCTGTCAGCGTGCAGAAAAAGTAATATTTCGCCTTTGGCCGCTTGGGCACCTGTCTGTATTTGTTGAAATCGCCCTCGGGCAGAAGTCAATGCCAAAGCTCCATAAGTTTCTGCTACAGCTATAGTATTGTCGTTACTGTGCGCGTCTACCACAATAATTTCAGCATTAAAGGCACGAGGCATGGCGCCAAAAAGTCTTTTTAGTGAATTTTCTTCATTAAGCGTTGGAATAATAATGGATATTTTTTTGGGTATATCAAGAGCGGTGTCCACATCGTTGCGCTTCGGCAGTAGGGCAAAGGGCATATGGGCAGTATTGATTTTTGCACATGTTTGGGCAAAAACTTTTTCGCTTCCCCACAAAATATCTTCAAAAAATTGTTTAATAGTGTGCTGTATAATTTCCTTTGTGCAAGACTGAGCTTCCAAAGCAAAACCTATAAGATAATAACCGCCATCAAAGGTAGGCCCCAAAACGCAAGGATATGTATCAAGAAGTTTAAAGGCCTTACGCAAAATATGACAACGGTTGTCAGGGCAATCGCTGCCTATGAGCACAACTTTTTTTCGCCGAATTTCACCCTCTGTAGCAGAATTTTGTCGTCTCCCGCAAACGCCTTCATAAAAGCCGCAAACATTTTTTCACCCAAAT
>CAYJHG010000051.1:0-8076 GCA_964369535.1 uncultured Desulfovibrionaceae bacterium | reverse complement strand
CCTGTGGCGATGACTGTTCTGAAAAGGCGCAATGAGCAAATGACATCGCCTTCCATTTCTAAAAACTTTTCCTTGCTCATGACATCTGTCACTTGTTGCAATGGTACGCCGTATAAAGATTCTATGACAAAGTCTGAATCCACATAGGCCCATTGCAATTCTTTGGCAAGGGCTTGCCCTACGGTGGATTTGCCAACACCCGGCATCCCCACAAGGGTAATGCATGGCACTTTATGGCTTTGCTGCGCTATGGGGATAAAATATTCTGTCATATTAATTCCTTGTTTAATATTACTTATTAACTTTCACCAGCGTAAAATCATTTTTTTGCCAAACTGCAGTGCCAATTTTAGCTAAAGCATCTCTATCTTCTGGCCTATGGCTTAGAATATAATCGGCGTGGCGTTCTAGCGCCACATCCATATAAGCTGTGGGCGAAGCTGTCACCGCGTCTTGCATAGCATACCATTCACGCAATTTAGGCACGTTTTTAGCGTAATAATAAATACTTGGGTCTTTCCAGCTATAGGCAAGGGCGCGCAAAGCTTTATATCGTATGGCTCTGTCACCGGCGGCATCAAAAATGAGCGCATCTTTTTCGGTATGCTTTTGAATAGCCTCAAGCATATCTTTTCGCGCAAGTTCTTTGGCATAAGCTGATTCGTAGCGAGTGGTATCGGCCTTATTCCAAAACCAAAGGGCGCTTTCACGCACAATATCATTTTGCCCGCCTAAAAAAAGACCTACCCAAAGACCGCACCATAAAAAGGCTATGGCGGGGCGCAATTTTTTTTTGTGTAAGCTCACATAAGCCCAGAGAGAGTTAAAGAAAATAAATGCCAAACACATGGCAAAGAATATCCAAAAACGTAAAGCGCGAATGAGGTCAAATTCTAAAGGATGTCGGTGAAAAGCGCGGGCCACTTCTTGGTCTATAAAATATAAAGCTCCGCAAATACCTGCCCCCCATGCCCAATAGCGAAGTAATTTGGCTCTGTCTTTTTCTTCTTGAGTGCCGTAGCGATGCATAAATAGGGAGCCAAGTATTGCTATGGGCAATAATAACAATCCAAAGGGGCTTATAAAAAATCTCAAAAGTCCATCATAATAGTGCGTAAATTCTAAATTATAGCGCACTCGAAGCACTTCTTGTAAAAAACTCACATCTGAAGCGCTAAGTTCCACGCCGGCGCGTAAAAAGTTGAGCGCAAAGGGTATCATGGGCAAAAGAAAACAAAAACCACAAGCCACAGTCCACATGAAGTGCGGCCATAGCTTTTTTTCTTGTTGTTTGCTCATTAAAAAACCTAACCAAAATCCCATGGCGGCGGGCAGAGCGCTGATGGAATGTATATACACCATACAGCCCATACCAAACATAAAAAAAGGCCACCATTTAGGCTTTTTGGCTATATAAAAGGCCGCGGCCACAAAAAGCGCATAGAGGGTTGCAAAGGTGCTGCGCGGCACATAGTCCACAAGGCCATTGCCCCAATATGTGCCCCAAGGCATCCAATAAATCTGCCCCATGATGAGAGTAAAAAAAACAGCCTGCCATCGCTGCTTGAGCAAGGCCACGCCAAGAATGTAAAAAAACAGGGTATGCAAAAAAAACTGCACACCCGTTAAGCTCACATAGGCAAGGCCATAGTTTTCGCCATGGGCAAGCAAGCTCACCACATGCGTCATCACTGTGGCATGCACAGCGTATTCTTCGGCATTACTATAGGCAAAATCCTTTGCAAAAATATCAGGATGCGCCATGGCCGCTGCCATACCGGCATAATTTTCTGCATCAGTGGTGAGCATTACTCCGTCTATGGAAAAGCCCACTCTGCCCATGTGCACAAATACAGACAAAGCCACAATAATAAAGAAAATTACTATATCAAAAGTATGTTTTTTCATGAAATCAGCACGGTATTTACATTTCACTATTTTTTAAAACCTGCACTATTTTATAATATCTTATTCTAATCGAACGTTTAGACAGCTAAGGCTTTATGCTGCTGAGGCGCAGTTTAAAATAAAAAAGATGCAAGGTAAATAGTCAGGGACTTGTATGTAAAAAATTAGCTATTTTGTGTGCTTTTTTCAAGTTTCTTAAATTTAAAAACAAAATTTGGATTTGTCATGGTGTTAAAATTACTATCGCTTGATTCTTTGAAATAGTCCAATTCGCAAGGATAAAAAGACCCTGAAAAAATAACAATATCACCGGCTTGTAAAATGCTTACTTGCTGGTATATGGGTGAATCTTTAGTTATTAAGGTTCGTGTCTCGCCCACGCGAGTCAGCATACGTTCCGAAGCCAGTTCAGCTATGGGGCCTACTGACACCGCAAAAATATAATCTCCATAACTGTTTTGTTGTTTATATTTTACGGTGCCAACCCATTTTTCCGCTGAATATTCAGAAATGAGAGCTTTTATTTCTTGCTTACGTTTCATGCGTAAAGGGAAATTTTCTGTATCACCCAGCACATAGGCACTATCGCTTGGTGACCTTACATAAGTTTCGGCATATTGGCCTATAATTTTAATGAATTGTTGCTCTTCAGCAGGAACAACAAGAGTATTTTCTGTAGGAGGCAACAACACATGTGCTGAAGTCAAATATAGAAAACTGCCTAAAATAGAAAAAAGTATAATACCTAAGATAATAAGAAGGTAGCGTACTTTGCCAATGCCTGAATCATATAATTCTTCAGCAATATTTCCACTCATATCAACCCCCCGTAAACAAAAAAGAAACATTTTCAAACTAAACATCTGAACACTGTAACCATTGTCGAACTGTTAATAATCTGTGATTGTCTTACTTGTAACACATATGGAAAGTCTGTTGCCTTTAATAGGCTGTGCGCTTATACTTAAATGCACTGGGATGTGAAATAGGCATTGTCCATACCTATGGGTTAAACAATAATCTTTCTTTTTATATATAGCAAGAAGAAAACAAAAAAATGTGTGCATACAAAGCTTTTTAATAACAAGGAGTTTCTGTGCAAGACTTACAAAATGTCCTCCAAGCATTAAAACCACGCTTACGAGCTTGGCGGAGAGATTTTCATGCATATCCGGAAATAGCATGGCATGAATATCGTTCAGCTAGTAAAATAATAGAAGAATTTCAGAGTCTTGGATATTCTCCCATTATGGGCAAAGCTGCTGTGCATCATGATAAGGCAGCATGTTCTACAAAAAAGGCTGATATGTCCAAAGATGCTCAAGAAAAAGCTCGCGCCATTGCCCAAGGAGCCAATCCTGAATTGGTTCAAAAAATGGATGATGGGCACACCGGCTTTTGGGTAGACATGCAATTTCCGCATGCAAGCACAGGCATTAATACTACAGAAAGTACAAACATTTTGGCTTTTCGTTTTGACATGGATGCCAATGCCATTTTGGAATGCTGTGATTTGGAACATCAGCCCACAAGTCTTGGGTTTGCCTCGCAAAATATTAATACTATGCATGCTTGCGGGCACGATGGGCACATGGCCATAGGTCTTGGGCTTGCCCATGTTTTGCACCATATGGCAAAAGATTTACACGGCACCGTGCGTTTAATTTTTCAACCGGCAGAAGAAGTGGGGCAAGGAGCCAAGGCCATGCTTGATGCAGGTGTTATGCGCAATGTGCAAGAGCTTATTGGATTGCATATTGGTGTTCAGGCTCATAGCACAGGACAACTTATTTGCGGTACCACGCATTTTTTAGCCAATACCACGTTTGAAATTGCTTACGAAGGGCAAACGGCCCATGCCGGCTATGCTCCACATCAAGGTAAAAATGCCTTGCTTGCGGCTTGTATGGCAGTGCAGGCCATTCATGCCATAGCGCGTCACGGAGAGGGCAGCACGCGTGTTAATGTGGGGCAATTATTTGTGGATGGTGCGCCCAATGTCATACCCTCCAAGGCTTGGTTTGCCGGCGAAACCCGCGGCATTACATCTCAAATAAATGCATGGCTTATGGAAGAGGTAGAACGCATAAGTCAAAATGCTGCCGCCATGTGGCAGTGTACAAACAGTATTGAGCGCAAGGGGCTATGCCCAAGCGGCTATTCTGACGAAAGTTTAGCCAAAGATGTCTATGATGTGGCGAAGTCCATGCCTTGCTTTGAAAGCATTTCTTTGAGTGAAAAATTTATGGCCTCAGAAGATTTTACTTGGCTACTCAAAGCAGTTCAAGACCAAGGCGGCAAAGGAACCTATATTCAACTGGGCGCAGAACGCAGCGCAGGGCACCACAATGACCGTTTTGATTTTGATGAGAGGAGTCTTTTGCAAGGTGTAGAATTGTTGGCGCGATTGGTATCAAAAAAGCTTTGTAAGTCTTAGCAACTGTTAAAAAAAACTGTACACAGCGCAAATATTTTTAAACAACCTGAATTGCGTAAATAGAACTTTATTTTTGACAAGTAGCTCTTTAAGACCTATTTTTAAATGTGTAGGAAAATACAATTCAAAATATGCTGTTGCAAAATTACGACTTAAATTTCAACGCGATGGCATGATTTCATATAATGTTTACCATTACAAAGCTCAAGAGATTACCCGTATGGAAAAATCATATACACCACCCCCTAAAACCACAGCTAGCTATGAATCCCTTATGGAAGAGCTAGAAAGTGTGCGTCAAGAATTAGCGCATACCAAGGAACAATTACAAGGTGCGCGAGAAGAAGCGCATTCGGCTCAAATGCGCATGGACGCCATGCTTGAAGTTCTTCCCATGCCTTTGCAAATATGGTCGGCCCAAGGTCAAATGTTGGACGTCAGTCATGCCACGGTGCAATTGTTTGGCTTTGAAAACAAACAAGAGCTCATAAATAATGTTATGCGTTCTGTACCCAAGCAACAGGCCTGCGGTGGATATTCCTTAGAGCTTGCGAAAGCTTATACGAAAGAAGCTCGCGAAAAAGGCGTAGTTTGTAAGCATTGGACAAATCTTCACACCAATGGTGAAGAAATTCCTGTTGAAGCAACATTTGCTCCTGTCACTATTCAGGGTGAAGAGATTGTTTTTATTTTTATTCAAGATTTACGAGAAAAAAATGCCATTATAGCGCAGCTTAATGAGTCACACGAATACAGTAAAGTCATGTTGGATGCCAGCCCCATGGGTGCCATGATTTGGGATAAAAATGTTACGCCCATAGCTTGGAATACCGCCATGGTGAAAACCTTTGGCATAGAAAAGAAAAAAGACTTTATGAGCCATTTGCATAAGCTTTTTCCTGAAATACAGCCCGATGGTGTTCCTTCCTTGCAAAAAATGCAAGAGCAATTACATAAGGCCTTTACTGAAGGCTACGCTAATGGGTATTGGCTTGGTACTTCCTTGGATGGTACGCCGGTACCCACCGAGGCTACAGCCGTGCGCACCAAGCATAATGGCAAAGATATGGTGGTGGTTTTCTACCGTGACTTACGCGAAGTAGAAGAAAACATACGCAAAGTTCAAGCGGCAGAAGAGCGTACTAAGGCCATTTTAGAAGGTGTTCCTTTAGGTATAAATATACTTAATCCACATATGGAAATTGTAGATTGCAATGCAGAATCTTTACGCATAACACGTCATAGTTCTAAAGAAAATTTTTTAGATGCAGCCATGCAATCCTTTCCCCCCATGCAGCCTAATGGGCAAGAGAGCGGTCTTTTTCTGCAAGAAAAATTTTCCGAAGCCATTCTTAGCGGCAAAACACGCTTTGAAGTACATGCTATTGACGCTGAGAATAAAGAATATCCCATGGATGTTACCTTGGTGCGCGCCTCCATAAATGATGAAGAAATATATATTGCCTATTGCAACGATTTGCGCGAAGCCAAAAAAATGCTCAAAGAAATTGAACTGGCTCGCGAAGCTGCTGAACAAAGCGCGCAGGCCAAGAGCGAATTTTTAGCCAATATGAGCCATGAAATACGCACACCCATGAACGGCATCTTAGGACTTTTACATATTTTATCCGGCACGTCTTTAGATACCATGCAAAAAGACTATATGGAAAAAGCGCTTTTTTCCACGAAAGAGCTTTTGCGCATCATTAATGATATTTTAGATTTTTCTAAAATCGAAGCCGGCAAACTTGAAATGGAAAAAACTCCTTTTACTATTCATGATGTTTGCTCTGAGCTGGAAAGTCTTTTTGGGCATGCTGTGCGTGATAAAGGCCTTGAGAGTCAACTGCATGAAGGAGAGTATACTTCTACCCCCATTTTAGGGGATCCTTTACGCTTAAAACAAGTTTTGCTTAACCTTTTGAGCAATGCCATTAAATTTACTGGAAAAGGCAAAGTAAGTTTACACATTGTCGGTACAAAGCATCAAAATAACTCTTTACACTTTTTATTTAAAATACAAGATACCGGCATTGGGCTAACTCAAGAACAAATAAACAACCTTTTTTCCGCCTTCTCTCAGGCAGATACTTCGGTAACACGCAAATACGGCGGCACCGGCCTTGGGCTTGCCATTTGCAAAAATATTGTAAAGATGATGCAAGGCGATATTTGGGTAGAAAGTGTACAGGGTCAAGGCTCCACCTTTTTCTTCACCGCACTCTTTGAGCTGGCAGACGAAAAAAGCATTGAACCAAGCCCCACAGCAGCGCTACAGCATGAAGAAGTAAAATACTCTGACAATATATTATTGGTGGAAGACAATAGTATAAATCAAATTATTGCCGAGGAACTTTTGCAAAGCGTAGGTTATGCCGTTGACATAGCCAATAATGGGCAAGAAGCCTTAGATATGCTAGATGAAAAGCATTATGATATCGTGCTTATGGATATTCAAATGCCCATTATGGATGGACTTACAGCCACTAAAGCCATACGCGAAAAAGCGCAATTTGCCACATTGCCCATTGTGGCCATGTCGGCTCATGCCATGACAGGTGATAAAGAAAAAAGTTTAAAATATGGCATGAATGACCATATTACCAAGCCCATCTCGCCGGATGTTTTATACAGAACCTTACGCTATTGGCTTGATGGTCAAAATAAATAACCCGAGCTTAAAAAATCATTCTGGTTTAAGACCTCTGCACAATTCATTGTGTGAGGTCTTTCGGAGCGTTGATGGCAGTCAACGCGACCGAAAATCAAGAATAGGGCGAGCTTTGCTTGCCCGTTAAATGATTGATTTTCGTGTCTTTCCACTCGAAAACTTGTTTTCGTAAGTGGCGCAAATTTGTAAAGCAAATTTGAAATCTAAGACCGATGCATTATTATGCAGAGGTCTTAATTTAAGATAAGCCTTGCAGTACCTTCCACAAAGGGCGGCCTAAAAGAAAGGGCAGTTCGTGTTCTTGTGCCACATTTTTTTGTACACAAAGTTCACGAAAGGACATGTCAAAGCGGATTTTTTCTGAAAGTTCTTGCTTGGCGTCTGCGGTATTTTGCGCAAGCAATTCCTTGCAACTCTCAAGCGCACAATGTTCTTCGTGCGCTTCTATCAAGGCTTTGCCTTGGCCTGCAAAGGCATGCGGCATTGTGTCAAGTATAAGGATGCGGCTGGCTCTATTTGTATTATACATATCCTTTAAAATTGAAGTATCTGTACAGAAAAGTGCTTTGCACTGAGCAGGGCGCAAAGGGTGCAGACTACAGCCTTTGGCAGAATGTAATACGCAATGCCAAGGGTGGGCTTTTTCTTGGGTGCCGGCTATTTTTACCACTTCTGCAGCTAAGGGAATAAGGCTTGTTTGTACGGCATCGTGTACAAGTTCTTGCGCCCTTAAGGTCACAAGCTCGCGCAAGGCAATGTGCCCTTCTGCCACAAGTTCTATGTCTATTTCATGCAATAAAGGCCCGTCATTACGGCAACATTGACCACATTGCTTGCAGGTATTTTTCACATGTGCTGTCATGACGCTTACCGTAAGTTTATGTGCAAGCCACGTCAATCTAATTTAAGAATTATGTTCTTTGACAAGAGTTTTGAAGATGGATTGCCATCCCACGTCGCTGCATGCAGCTCCTCTGGACAGGCTCCAAAACGCTAGAAAAGCTTATCGCTGAACGTAAGTCTTGCAGCGTTTTTTCTCGCAATGACAAATAAAAGCAGT